>NZ_JAALEH010000220.1:0-930 GCF_011058195.1 Rhodococcus sp. 14C212
GGCGAGGTGGTCGAGGTGGTGGCGGGTTGCGGTGTCGTGGTCGGTGACGTGGTCCTGCAGGCGACGGAGCTGGTCGGTGATCGCCGTGCGCTGCTCGCCGGTGGTGGCTTTCCATGCCAGCTCCCGCAGCATCGACAGCAGCGCGTCGAGCACCACCGGATCGTCGGCGCCGTAGAGCCGCGGCTGGGTGCACACCAGATCCAGCAGCTCGGCGAAGGTCGGTCGCGCCAGCACCACCCGTACCCGATCGTGCTCGTCGCACAGGGTGTACGGGCCGAGCCGACGGTCGAGAAGATCGGCCAGGACCGCGGTGCACGAGACCAGTCCGTGCACGGCGGTGGTGGGATCGTTGATGCCGGGCGACAGGGCCCGCACCACCACATCGGTCAACTGCCGCAGCCCGTAGCCGAGGTCCTGGACGGCGGTGCGTTCACTGCCGGTGCGCAGCGCCGCGCGCACCCGTTCGCCCAGCCGGTGCGCCGCGTCCTCGGTCAGCGGCTCGTGCGGGCGGACGGACCAGGAGAACGCGACCGGTGTGCCCGCCAGCACCGGGCTGCCCACCGGACGGTCCACCCACACCACCGCCTCGGCCTGTTCGGCCGCGGTGCGCAGGGCGTGGTCGTCGATCTCGACGAGGAACCCGGACGAGGCCGCCGCGACGAGGTGCGGGTGCGGCGGCGGCACCGGCACGGCGGGGGTGTCCGGACGATCGGGAGGCAGGAGACGGGCGGCGGTGGCGCAGGTGTCGGCGCGCACGTGCTCGAGCACGGCCTCGACGCGGATCTGCCGGACCAGATGTCCGAGGAACAGCACCAGCGCGAGGACGCTGGCCACCGTCAGCAGGTAGGCCGTCGTCATCGCCATCTGCGGGACGAACGCGGTGCCGTCGGCGTCGTCGGTGTCGCTGCGGACGGTGCGCAGCACGGTCAG
>NZ_JAALEH010000221.1:0-868 GCF_011058195.1 Rhodococcus sp. 14C212
AGGGGATGTCTCATTTGGGGAGCTTCTTCCAGCAGGTCAGCGCGGCGGCGAGTTGGAGGAAACCGGCGAAGTGCTCGCCGTGACGTTCGTAGCGGATCGTCAGCCGGCGGTAGCCGGTCAGCCACGCCAGGGTGCGTTCGATCTTCCACCGGTACCGGCCGAGGCGTTCGCTGCTCTCGACGCCGCGGCGCGCGATGCGTGGGACGATACGTCGGGCGCGCAGCCACCGGCGGTGGACGGGGTAGTCGTAGCCCTTGTCCGCCCGCAACCGGCCGGGTCGCCGGCGACGCGGACCACGGCGCGAGCGCACCGCCGGGATCGCGGTCACCATCGGCTGCAGCATGAGGCTGTCGTGGGTGTTCGCCGAGGTCACCGCGGTCACGAGCGGGATGCCGTCGGCATCGGAGAGGATGTGGATCTTCGAGCCGTTCTTGCCGCGATCGACCGGACTGGGACCGGTCAGAGAGCCCCCCTTTTTGCCCGGACGTGCGCTGCGTCCAGGATCGCCGCGGACCAGTCCAGGTCCCCGCCGGCGCCGAGCCGGTCGAGGACCTGGCGGTGCAGCTCGTCGAACACCCCGGCCCGGGCCCACGCGGCGAAGCGGCGGTGCGCGGTCGGGACGCTGACCCCGAACGACGGTGGCAGGTGCCGCCACGCGCAACCGCTGGTGAGCACATAGACGATGGCAGTGAACACCGCCCGATCGTCCAGCGCTGCCCGCCCACCACCCTGGGGCCGCGCCCGGAATCCGGGCAGCAACGGTTCGACGATCTCCCACAACGCATCCGGCACCAACCGGGAAGACAACGCATCGACCACGACCGTCATCATGCCGCACACACGATCTAACCCATAAGAGACACGCTCT
>NZ_JAALEH010000222.1:0-838 GCF_011058195.1 Rhodococcus sp. 14C212
ATCACCACGCCCGAGCCGAAAAGCTCCGGCAGGCCACCACCGGCACCCGGCAACCGCTACAGTGAACCCTGCTCACGGGTGGGCACTTCCACCGGGCACAGTTGAGCACTTTCGATGAGCCTCATCACAGTAGCGACATCACCAATCGGTAATCAGTCACCCGTGCCTCCTGTTCGGTTTCACGCGCAGCCTGGTTGCTACGCGTGATGCCGACACGAGCACATTGGGACGGGCACCGCTACCCGATACTCATACGCGCGCTACCTGACCGTCAGAACCCCGCTTTCCGAAAGGCGTCCCTAACAGTCTGGTCCGGTGGAGAGCCCGTTCACCTCGGTGCGTCGGCGGATCGCTTTGCGCCGGAGCCGAAGGCGAGAACAGGTGACTGGATAACGTCACGGCACTTGTGTAGTACGTCCCCAAACACTGGACCCGGTCAAACGCCGATAACCAGGCCTTATGTCAGTCTTCGACGTTCGGGTTCTGCTCACCACCGGGAGTGCGCAGCCATCCGCAATTGCCCCGTGTACTTCTACTCAGGATCTTCAGCGTCCAGTTCGTGGTCGAGGGATGCTTCGCCCATCCATCTGAAATGGGCGGTTCGTTTCCCCAGCGCAGGTACAAGGTCGGCGGTACACGAACCGTCGGCGGTGACGTGCTTGTTGGCAACCTGTGCGGCATCGATCGTCACCAGGACGGAACCCAGATCAAGGGGGTTCCCCCTCGAGTGTGGACATCCTGAACACTGGGTCGTGAGGATCCAGAGGAAGAGATGTCACTGATGGTGATGAAGGCGTACTCGGCGGAGTTCAAGGCCGATGCCGTCGCGCTGTACCTG
>NZ_JAALEH010000223.1:0-830 GCF_011058195.1 Rhodococcus sp. 14C212
TCGGATTCAAGACGGCTTCGTTGGAGACACACGCGGCTCAAGCCGGCATGACATGGGCTTCCTATCCGGCGCTCCGCCGTGCTGAGCGGAAGAATCCATGATCTTCGAACACGTGATCACGCCGGTAGTCGGCCGGAGTTCACGGACGGTGCCCATGCTCCTCCGGCTCGATATTGCGTCGCAGGCAGGACCTTCAGTCCTGATCGTTCAGCGAGCCGAAGCGATCGTCCCGCCGGAATTCGCACAGCAGAGCCAACGACCTGTGCTGATCCCATTCCCGCAGCGCCGTCACATACCGGGCATGCTCGGCGTCCCGTTCGGCGCTGAGCTCGAGGACGGGGAACTCCAGCCGCCGCATCGCTTCGCGACCAGCAGCGGGAGCGCTCTACCGTGGAACTCCTCGAACGGATGTAGGTGCAGCGCCTGAGCCTCCAGGTACGCCGGGGCTTCGAGTGGGAGCTCGACGTCGTCGCCGCGGTAGTCGGGTCGGCCGGTAAAGCGGTGGAACAGCTCCCGCATCTCCCGGTCCGCATGAATGTGTTCCGGCGGATAGTGGCCTTCCACCCCGGACCGGCTTGGTGCGCCACCTGCCGGCGATGTCGGGCCTCGCGTCGATCAGGATCCGGCGATGGAATTTGCGGTGCAGGTCGACGTCCACCGCCTCGTCGGCGAAGTGGCCGGAGCGGGTTTTCTCGACGACGCCGTTCTCGCCGCGCGTCGCTGACGGCTTCGAGGCCCTCGCAGGTAGCCGGCCAGGGCGTGTCTCGGGTCGGCCTCGGTGTCGGGGGCCGCGGGGGTCCGGTGGGGCCCGCACGCGAAGTGCGCGGAGT
>NZ_JAALEH010000224.1:0-780 GCF_011058195.1 Rhodococcus sp. 14C212
ACAGCTGCGCGGTCAGATCCGCCGGATCGATGTTGGCGACGAACCGGGCGTCCGGGCCGTCGGCGTAGTGCCGCAACGCCCGCGCCACCATCGCCGGGCCCAGATCCGAGCCGCCGATCCCGATGTTCACCACCGTGGTGATCGTTTCCCCGGTGGCGCCGCGCCAGGTGCCGCAGCGGACCTTCTCGGCGAAGCCGGCCATCGCGTCGAGCACGGCGTGCACCTCGGGGACCACGTCGGCGCCGTCCACGGTCAGCGTCGCCGACCGCGGCAGCCGCAGCGCGGTGTGCAGCACCGCCCGATCCTCGGTGCTGTTGATGCGCTCCCCGGCGAGCATCGCATCGCGGCGGGACTCGAGCGCACACGCCCGGGCCAGATCCAGCAGCAACCCGACCGTGGTGTCGGTGATCCGATGCTTGCTGAAATCGATGTACCACTCGCCCGCGGTCACCGACAACCGCTGCGCCCGACCCGGATCCGCCGCGAACAACCCCCGCAGATCCACCGCCTCGAGTTCGCCGCGATGGGCGGCCAGCGCCCGCCACGGGGCCGTGCCGGTGAGTGTAGTTGCGGCCGTGCTCATTCGGATTTCCCTTCCTCAGGCCAGCGCGCGCAGGCGGGGAGCGAGATCCTTCTCGAACAACTCCAGGAACCGCCGCTGATCGTGCCCCGGCGCGTGGAACACCAGATGGTTCAGCCCGGCGTCGACATACGCCGCGACCTGCTCGACCGCCTCGTCCGGATCCGACGCCACGATCCACCGCTTGGCCACCTGCTCGA
>NZ_JAALEH010000225.1:0-777 GCF_011058195.1 Rhodococcus sp. 14C212
CGCAGCGAGATAACCCGGGTCGCGGTGCCCGTCCGGCGCCGCCACCACCAACCGCGCCCCGACCTGCAACGGCCAGAAGAACTCCCACACCGACACATCGAACGTGAACGGCGTCTTCTGCAACACCACATCCTCGGCGGTCAACCCGTACCGCCCCTGCATCCACACCAGCCGATTGACGATCGCCGCATGCGAGACACCCACCCCCTTCGGCCGCCCCGTCGACCCCGACGTGAAGATCACATACGCCGTGTTCGACCCCCGCAACGGCGCCGTCCGCTCCGCATCGGTCAACGGCGCATCCGACAACGCCGAGACATCGAGCTCGTCGACCGCCAGCACACGGACAGAGCCCTCCCCCGGCGCCTCGAACCCGTCCCGCACCGTGGTCAGCACCACCACCGGTTCCGCCACCTCGAGAATGTACGCATTGCGCTCGACCGGCTGATCCGGATCCAACGGCACATACCCGCCCCCGGCCTCCACGATCGCGTACATCCCCACCAGCAGATCCACCGACCGACGCATCGCCAACCCCACCAGCGACTCCGGCCCCACCCCCACCGACACCAGATACCGCGCCAACCGGCGCACCCGCCCGGCGAACTCCCCGTAGCTCAGCGACTCGCCGCCGAACACCACCGCCACCGCCTCCGGCGACCGGCGCACCCGCTCCCCGAACAACTCCACCAACGTCGCCGACGGCACCGCCCGCGCCGTGTCGTTCCACACCTCGAGCACCCGCGACCGCTCCACCGGCTCGAGGATCTCCAGATC
>NZ_JAALEH010000226.1:0-752 GCF_011058195.1 Rhodococcus sp. 14C212
CGCCGTTGATGTCGTCCATCTCCTTGAGCGCCTCGTAGGGCACCTCGGCCTCGGCGAGGAGGACGTTCATGTGCCCGGGCATCCGGCCGGCGACCGGGTGGATGGCGTACTTGACCTCCACGCCCTTCTCCTCGAGCAGCGACGCCATCTCCTTGACCGCGTGCTGCGCCTGCGCCACGGCCAGGCCGTAGCCGGGCACCACGATCACCTGGTTGGCGTAGGCCATCTGGATCGCGGCATCGGAGGCGGAGGTGGCCTTGACGGTGCCACCCGCCCCGGCCGGACCGGCGCCGGCACCGCCGTCGCCGCCGAACGAGCCGAACACGATCGCCGGGATGGACCGGTTCATCGCCTTGGCCATCAGGTTGGTCAGGATCGAACCCGACGCACCGACGATCATGCCGGCGACGATCATCGCCTGGTTGTTCAGCGCCAGACCGGCGGCCGCGGCCGACAGGCCGGTCAGGGCGTTGAGCAGCGAGATCACCACGGGCATGTCGGCGCCGCCGATCGGCAGCACCACGAACAGGCCCATCAGCCCGGCCACGACGAGCAGCGCCACGATCCACAGCGCCGAGGTGGGATCGTTGGCCGGATCGGCCGCGAGACCGATGTACACGGCGATCGCGATCGCCGCGAGCGCGAGCACGATGTTCGCCAGCTGGAAGGCCTTGGCCGCGCCGACGAGGCGGCGTTCGAGGTTCTTGTTCAGCAGCTCCTGCAGCTTGGCGAACGCCACCAGCGAACCCCAG
>NZ_JAALEH010000227.1:0-667 GCF_011058195.1 Rhodococcus sp. 14C212
CATCCACCCCGTCCGCCCCTGTCGTTGAGCTGTCGAATCCAGTGCAAAGGAATCCGTTCATGAGCCGCCGCATCTCCCAGTCGATCACCCCGACCACCGACGACGTGGCCGCGCTGCGCGCACCGTTCGTCGTCAAGGGCGCCAACGACCCGGTCATCGCCGAGTTGCGCCAGTACCTCAAGCAGGTGGTGCCGGGGTGGTTGAGCAAACTCAGCGACGACCAGGAACTGACCCGCGACCGCCTCGCCGAAATCACCACCGCCGTCACGGCACGGCGCGCGGTGATAGAGGCGCTGCCCGGCGGCAAGGCCCGCACCGAGGCGCTGGCCGCACTCGATCGCACCGAGGCCATCGTGACCGAGATGGACGCCGAGTTGGCCGGCGTGTCGGCCTTCAGCGGGACCGGCGCGTGATGACCACGCTCGATGTCGAGATCACCTCCGCCACCACCGCCCGCGTCACCGCTCCCGACACCGAAGTGGTACAGCTGTCCGCGGCCGATCGCACCGCGCTGTGGACCGCCATCCACCAGCACAGCACCCAGCACGCGCACGCCACCGCTGCACCGGTCGACGTGACGGTCCGTGAGGCCGACAAGACGAAGTTCGTCACCGTCACGCCCGACGGCACGGCCACCGCCTCCACCCCGAGCGGACCGATCCCCACC
>NZ_JAALEH010000228.1:0-600 GCF_011058195.1 Rhodococcus sp. 14C212
GCGCGGGTGTGTGCGCGGCTGCGGTGGCGGCGTCGAGGTGGAGTGGGCGGTGTTGTGGCGACGAGGGCGGCGGGGGAGCTGAGGGCCCAGACGGACGCGGCGCGGTGTTGGGGGCCGCCGTGGTGGAGTTCGGCGGCCAGGTATTCGGTGTGGGTGAGGGTGCGGCCGCGGACGAGTTCGTGGGCGGCGCCGAGGGTGCGCAGGACGCGGCGGGCGCGGTTGACGGTGGAGACCGAGACGCCAGCCCGGGCGGCGAGGGTGGTGCGGGCGGCGGTGACGTTCCGGCCGGTGGCGGAGTCGGCGTAGTGGGCGTGGGCCGCGGCCACGGCCATGAGCCGGTCGACGCTGATGTGCTGCTCGCGGAGGGCTTCTCGCCCGGCGTGGGTGGTGGTGAGGGCGTGGCGCAGTTGGCGGAGCCAGGTGGTGCGGCCGGACCAGATGGGGATGCGGGCTTGTGTGCCGTCGGGGACGGGTAGGGAGAAGCTGCGGCCGCGTTGGCCGGTGGTGGTGTTGAGGGCGTGGAGGGCGTCGACGGCCGCGGTCGCGCGGGCGACGAGGATGTCCCACTCGCGGTCACTCGGTGGTGGGGCGGGGGTGCGC
>NZ_JAALEH010000229.1:0-545 GCF_011058195.1 Rhodococcus sp. 14C212
CAGGTTCAGCGGCGAGCAGATGGTCACGCCGTGCTTGACCACCGTGCGTCCGGGTTCGGTCAGCTCGCAGTTGCCGCCGGTCTCGCCGGCCAGGTCCACCACCACCGAGCCGGGCTTCATGCCCTCCGCGGCGGCGGCGGTGACCAGCCGCGGCGCGGGCCGGCCCGGCACCAACGCGGTGGTGATCACCACGTCGAAGCCCTTGATGGCCTCCTCGAGCGCCGCCTGCTGCTGCGCGCGTTCGTCCTCGGTGAGTTCCCGGGCGTAGCCGCCCTCACCGGCGGCGGCGATGCCGAGATCGAGCCACTGCGCGCCGACCGAGCGCACCTGATCGGCGACCTCCGGACGCACGTCGTAGCCGGTGGTGCGCCCGCCCAGGCGCTTGGCCGTGGCCAGCGCCTGCAACCCGGCCACCCCCACGCCGAGCACCAGCACCGTGGCCGGCTTGACCGTGCCCGCGGCGGTGGTGAGCATCGGGAAGAACCGCGTCGACTCCGTCGCGGCGACCAGCACCGACTTGTACCCGGCGACGTTCGCCTGCGACG
>NZ_JAALEH010000023.1:0-75701 GCF_011058195.1 Rhodococcus sp. 14C212
CCCCTGCCCCCTGCGCGCTGCCTCTGCGCCCGTCGCGCATCGCACTCGCGGTGCGGTGCGTTCGCCGGGATTGCTGTGCGCGTGTGTGGTTGGATGCGGCATGACGACTCTTGCCGAGAAGGCCGTAGCGCTGAAGTCTCTGCACGTTCCCGGTGACCCCGTGGTGCTGCCGACCGTGTGGGATGCCTGGTCGGCGAACTTGGCGGTGCAGGCCGGTTTCTCCGCGCTGACGATGGGCAGCCATCCGGTGGCCGACTCGGTCGGCAAGCCGGACAACGAGGGGATGACGTTCGAGGAGCTGCTGACCCGGGTCCGGCAGGTCACCGCAGCGGTCGACGTGCCGATCTCGGTGGATGTGGAGGCCGGTTACGGTGAGGCCCCCGCTCGGATCGTGGAGGGGCTGCTCGGGGCGGGCGCTGTCGGATTGAACATCGAGGACACCGTGCACAGTGAGGGTGGGCGGCTGCGCGAGCCGGCCGAGCACGCCGAGTACGTGGCCGGGTTGCGTGCCGCCGCCGACGCCGCCGGTGTGCACTTGGTGGTCAATGCCCGCACCGATCTGTTCGTCAAGCAGATCGGTGACGAGTCCGACCGGGTGGACCGGGCGATCGACCGCCTGAGGCTGGCCGCAGATGCCGGCGCCGATGTGCTCTATCCGGTGGGCTTCCACAGCGACGAGATCCAGCGGCGCCTGACGTCGGAGCTGCCGTTGCCGGTCAATGCGATCGCCCACCCGGCGAAGAACGATCTCGCGTCGCTTGCTGCGCTCGGCGTCGCGCGGATCAGCTTCGGGCCGTTGCTGCAGGCCACCCTGGCCGAGCGGGCGAGTGAGTTGCTGGGGCGGTGGCGCTGAACGCGTGCGCAGCGCGCGTTCGTCGGCCGGGTGACTCCGCCGACGTCCCACCCGCGCGGCTCGGCGACCGCCGACGGTCCGTCACGGCTCCGTCCGCGCCGCCAGCACGTCCAGGTAGTGCTGGTTGTACATCACGCCGAGCACGTTGCCGAACGGGTCGATCACCGAGGCGGTGACGAATCCGGGGCCGTGCTCGACCGGCTTGTCGTGCACCGTCGCGCCCATCGATTCGAGCCGTTCGAGGGCGGCGGCGGGATCGTCGACATGCCAGTAGGTCGTCGCGGGGCCGGCCTGCCCGGGGCGGTCGTGGGCGACGAACCGGCTGTCGATGATCCCGAGTTCGTGCCCGTAGTCGCCGGTGCGGAATTCGAGGTATGCGAGCCTGCCCTCGACGGAGCGTCGGAAGTACGGCTCGACGCCGAGCAGTTCGGCGTACCAGGCGCCGGCGGCCGTCAGGTCGTCGGCGAAGAAGGTGACGGTGGAGAGTCCTCGCAACATGGCTCGTTCCTTTCCTCGGGGGTATCGACATCCATCCTGCGGGCGAAAGTGCTCACCTTCCGAGCACTTTTCGTGAGACATTTCGGGGGTGCGCGCCGACCGTCTCGTCGCCGCCCTGCTGCTCCTGCAGAGCCGTGGGCGGGTGACCGCCGCCGAGCTCGCCGCCGAGCTCGAGGTATCCGTGGCCACTGCCCGCCGCGACCTCGAGGCGCTGTCCGCGGCGGGGATCCCGGTGTATCCGCAGCCTGGACGCGGCGGTGGGTGGTCGCTCGTCGGCGGCGCCCGCACCGACCTCAGCGGGCTCTCGGCCGCCGAGGCGCAGGCACTGTTCCTGCTCGTCGGCCCCGCGGCGGCCGTCTCCGGTGAGGTCAAGACCGCCCTGCGCAAGCTGGTGCGGGCGCTGCCGTCGACGTTCCGGGCCGACGCCGAGGCAGCTGCGGACGCCACGATGATCGATCCCACCCGGTGGGGCGCGCGAGACCGGCACCGGCCCGGGACGGTCGATGTTCTGCAGGCCGCCGTCGTGCGGCGACGGAGAGTGCGCCTCGTCTACACCGACAGCGCGCGCGAGCGTAGTGAGCGGCTGGTGGACCCGTGGGGTCTCGTCGACAAGGACGACATCTGGTACCTGATCGCGGGGACCGATCGCGGTCAGCGCACCTTTCGCGTCGATCGGATCGTCCGGGCCGAACCGACCGACGAGCCGGCCGCGCGCCCGGACGGCTTCGCGCTCGACGCCGCGTGGCGGCAGGTCGTCGGCGAGGTCGAGCAGCGGCGGTCACGGACGTGGGCGACCGTACTGCTCGCGGCCCGGTTCGTGCCGATCCTGCGCGACCACTTCGGCCGGCACTGCCACGCCGCCGGCGAACTCGGCGACGGACGCGTCCGGGTCCGCGTCGCTGCGCCGACGCCGCTGGACATCGCCCGCACTCTCGCCGGCTGGGGCACGATGATCGAGGTGACCGAACCACCTTCCGTCCGGGCGGAACTCGCGCGGATCGGCGCGGAGCTCACCGACCGCTACCGCGATCCGGAAGGCACCGGTGCGGCACCGGAACGGGATCGCCGGTAGATCCGGGCTCGCGGAAAAAGTGACAGATCTTGTGGGGGCAACGATCCGGCGTGGCGTGCGGGTATCCGGTCGTGGATGATCGGCGGGTCGAATCGGCTTGTGCGAGAAGAAGTGACGGCGACGGCGAACGGCGGCGATTCGTTCGGCGTCCCCGCCGTCGCGCCCGCACGGCGCGGCCCGCTGTGCGTGGCCGGACGGGAGCTCGGTCGAGCCGCGGGTAGACTCCCGGCATTGTGGGAGAGCCTGGGGATCGCGACGCCGTGGACGCCATCGTCGCACATTGGGCCGTGGCCCGTCCCGAACTCGACGTGTCGGGGCTGAAGGTGTTCGGCCGCCTCCATCGGAGCTTCCTCGTCTACAAGTCCCGCATCGCGCCCACGTTCGAGGAGCACGGGATCAACGATTCGGGGTTCGACGTTCTCGCCTGCCTGCGTCGCGCCGTGCCGCATCATCGGCTCACCGCGGGGGAGCTGGCCGATCAGACGCTGGTCACTACCGGCGGGCTGTCGCTGCGCGTCAATCGGCTCGAGCAGGCCGGCCTGGTGACCCGATCGAAGGACAGCCAGGACGCCCGGGTGGTGTATGTCGAGCTCACACCCGCCGGTGCCGCGCTCGTCGACTCGGTCGCCGACGCGCACTTCGCCAAGTTGCAGGCGATGCTCGGCGACCTCGACGCCGGCGAGCGCGAGACGCTGGCGCGCCTGCTCGCCCGACTGGAGCACTCCGCCCGAGCGGCCGAGTTCGAGGACTCGGGCACCGGTGTGGGCGTGGACTCGGACGCCGATCGGCCGGTCTGACGCCGCATCCGGGTGCCCGACGAGAAGAATTTCGAGAATCTCTATGGCGCCCGCCACACCCCTGTGACCTGCGTCTCCTCCGTTTCGGCCCCGTAAATCCGGCGTAACGACCGGCTGGTCTGGACATTCGGGTATTGACCTCTTTGCGCTAAGACGATACAAATCTCTTAGTGCAAAGATATCGACTCGGCGCGCACCACCCTCCGGCTCCGCGAGCAGCGTGGTCCGCGTCCGTCCCGACCGAACGGACCTCCCTCATGCCCCTTGCCTACGCGTCCCCTCTCCGGGTGGGACCCGCCGAGCACGAGCCCGAGTCCGTCGACACGGTCGACGAGATCCTCGTCGCCGGCCGATGGCAGCGTGGACTCGGTGAGTGCATCGAGTCCGTCGACCCCGCCACCGGCCGGGTCTTCGCGAACCTGCACACGGCGACCGTCGACGACGTCGACCGCGCCGTCACCGAAGGTCTCCGCGCCGCCCACGGCGGGTGGTCGACACTGCTCCCGCACGAGCGCGCACGGGTCCTGCACCGCGTCGGCAACGCCCTCGACGACGAGGCCGAACGGGTGGCACGGCTGCAGACCCTCGACACCGGCAAGGCGCTGACCGAGACCCGGGCCCTGGTTGCCAGCGCCGCCAACACGTTTCGCTACACCGCGGCCGCACTCGAAACGATGGACTCCGCACTGACCACGCCCCGGGGGCCGTGGTTGACCATGTCGACGTACCAGCCGATGGGCGTCGTCGCCGCGATCACGCCGTGGAACTCGCCGATCGCGTCCGACGCCCAGAAGATCGCCCCGGCCCTCGCCGCCGGCAACGCCGTCGTGAGCAAGCCGCCGGTGTGGGCGCCGTGGGTGACGCTGCGTCTCGCCCGCATCTGCGAGGCGGCCGGGCTGCCCGCGGGGGTGCTCTCGGTCCTGCCGGGCTCCGGGCGCACCGTCGGCGAGGCGCTGGTCCGGCACCCGGACGTCGCCAAGGTCACCTTCACCGGCGGCACCGAAACCGGGCGGCACCTCGCGCATCTCGCCGCCGACAAGCTCATGCCGATCACTCTCGAACTCGGCGGCAAGTCCCCGACGATCGTGTTCGAGGACGCCGATCTCGAACAGGCCCTCGCCGGCGTGCTCTACGGCGTCTTCTCCTCGTCCGGGCAGAGCTGCATCGCCGGATCCCGGATCTTCGTCCACCGCAGCATCGCCGAGACCTTCACCGGCGAACTCGTCCGGCGCGCAGCGGCCCTGCGCCTGGGTCCCGGCACGGACCCGCGCACCCGGGTGGCGCCGATGATCACCTTCGCGCATCGGGACCGGGTGGCCGCGATGGTCGACGACGCCGTCGCCGCCGGGGCCCGGGCGTTGTGCGGCGGCGCGATCCCGGCCGACGAACGGCTCTCGTCCGGCGCGTACTACCCGCCCACGGTGCTCACCGGAGTCGACAACTCCGCGACGATCTGCCGCGAGGAGGTCTTCGGTCCGGTGGCCGTCGTGCTGTCCTTCGACGACGAGGAGGACCTGATCGCGCAGGCGAACGACTCGGTGTTCGGGTTGGCCTGCGGCATCTGGACCTCCGACTACCGGCGGGCGTGGCGCGTGGCCGGCGCGGTGAACGCGGGCACCGTCTGGATCAACACCTACAAGCAGTTCAGCATCTCGACGCCCTTCACCGGTCTCGGCGACAGCGGTCTCGGCACCGAGAAGGGACGCGAGGGCATCCGTCAGTACTGCGACCAGAAGAGCATCTACCTCGACCTGTCCGGCGAACCGATCGCCTGGGCCACCCCCGACCCGACAGAAACCCGAAAGGACCCTTCCCGGTGACCGATTCGATTACCGCG
This sequence comes from Rhodococcus sp. 14C212, assembly GCF_011058195.1. Lineage (NCBI taxonomy): Bacteria > Bacillati > Actinomycetota > Actinomycetes > Mycobacteriales > Nocardiaceae > Rhodococcus > Rhodococcus sp. 14C212. The sequence continues at coordinate 5,058 of NZ_JAALEH010000023.1, forward strand.
ACCCACGACCGCACCGCCCACCCGTACAGCCCCGCCTACGCCGTCGCCGGCTTCGGGTTCGTCTCCGGCGCCCTGTCGGTCGACGAGCACGGAATCGCCGTCGACGGCACGACCGCCGCCTTCGACGCCGCGATCGCCCGCCTCGGCGAGCGCCTCGCGACCATCGGCATGACCCTGGCCGACGTCGTCAAGACCACGTACTTCGTGACCGACGTGACGCTCCGCGACGAGGCGAACCGCCACTACGAGAAGGTCTTCGCCGAGCCCCGGCCCGCCCGCTCGTTCGTCGAGGTCGCCGCCCTGCCCTACGGCGCCACCGTCGAGATCGAAGCCGTCGCGCATCGCGCCTGAACCCCCCACAGTACGAAAGGACCCACCGTCATGGCCGCACCCGAGAAGACCACCGTCGACCTCGAAGCCCTCATCGACTCCTGCATCGCCAGCCGCGCCAGCCGCTACGAGGACTGGGACACCCTCGGCTTCCAGGCCGCCAAGGGCGGAGATCGATTCAAGCGCGCCCAGATCCGCTACATCGGCTCCGGTGCCACCGGCAACCACGAGGGCGACGCCCGCACGCTGCCCGCCGAGCACTTCACCCTGTCCAACATGCGGCTGCCCGCCGGTGCGGTCGGCCCCGAGCACACCCACCACGACGTCGAAGAGGTGTTCTTCGTGCTCGAGGGCGAGCTCGAGGTCGCGGTCCACGACGTCGAGGACGGCACCCGGAAGGCCGTCCGACGGCTCGGCTACCGCGACATGATCCGCGTTCCCGCCGGCGTGCCCCGCAGCCTCGCGAACGTGGGCGACACCGACGCCCTGTTCTGCGTGATCATCGGCGCCGCGAAGCCGCAGCTGCCCACCTACCCGCCGAGCTCGGAGATGTACGGCGTCACCCGCTGACGCCTCCGAGAAGACCCTCCACCGACAGGGAGATCACCGATGGAGCAGTCCGTCCGACGTCGCCTCCGCGTCCACCAGAAGACCTGGGAGGCAGACGGAGTCACCAGCGTGACGTTCGTCGATCCGACCGGTGCGCCGTTGCCGCGGTGGCAGCCGGGAGCGCATCTCGCCCTGCACCTGCCGAACGGTGTGGTGCGCGAGTACTCGCTGTGCTCGGATCCGCGGGACACCACGCGCTGGACGGTCGCCGTGCTGCGCGCCGAGCGCTCCCGCGGCGGCAGCGCCTACGTGCACGAATCGCTGCAGATCGGCGCGGAGATCGACGTCGACGGACCGCGCAGCGCCTTCGCCCTCGACACCGTCGCGACCGACCACGTCCTCGTGGCCGGCGGCATCGGCATCACCCCGATCGTCGCGATGATGCGGGAACTGCACGCGACGGGACGGCCGTGGCGCCTGCTCTACGCCGGACGCTCCCGGCGGGCCATGGCGTTCGTCGACGAGATCGCCGCCCATCCCGCCGAGCAGGTGACCGTCCACGCCGACGACGAGGCCGGGGGCCTGCCGGACCTCGCCGGGCTGCTGTCCGGCCTGCCGCCGACCGCCGTCGTCTACTGCTGTGGTCCCGCCCCCCTCATGGACGCGGTGGCCGCGACCGTCCCGGACCCCGGTCAGGTGCGCACCGAACGGTTCGCGGCCCCGGAACCGGCGCCGCGCTCGGGGGAGGACACCGCCTTCGACGTGATCGTCGAGAGCACCGGCCACCGCATCCCGGTGCCGCCGACCGTGTCGGTGCTCGACGCCCTCGCCGCCGCCGGTGTGCCCGTACCCAGCTCGTGCACCGAAGGCATCTGCGGGACGTGCGAGGTCGGGGTGATCAAGGGCGACGTGGACCACCGCGACTTCCTGCTCACCGAGTCCGAACACGCCGCCGGATCGACGATGTTCCCGTGCGTGTCCCGTTGCCGCTCCGCCGAACTCGTCCTGGATCTGTGAGAAGGGAACCGGAACGCATGTATCACCACCAACTTCCGCGCTACAGCGACTCGCCCGTCTGCCGGCTGCGTGCCCTGCGCTCGGTGACCCTGTCGGTGCCGGACCCCGCCGCGTCGCGGGACTTCTACCACGAGGCCTGGGGCCTGACGACCGTCGAGGCCGACGGCGACCGATTCTGGCTGCGCGCCACCGGACCCGAGCACCACGTGCTCGCGGTCGAGCGGTCGGACGTCAACGCCCTGGGGCGGATCAGCTTCGCCCTCGCCACCCCGCGCGAGGTCGACGACGCCGCACTGGCCCTCGACCGGCTCGGCATCCCGATGCTGCGCACGCCGGGCCCGCTCGACGACGCCGGCGGCGGCTACGGGCTGCAACTGGTCGATCCGGAGGGGCGGTGCCTCGAGTTGTCGGCCGACACCCACGCGGTGACCGGGCAGGAACCGGCCGGCCGCCGGGCCGTCCCCCGCAAGATCGCCCACGTCGTGCTCAACACGACCGACATCGAGCGCACCACCGCCTTCTACACGCAGGTGCTCGGCATGCGGATCTCGGACTGGTCGGAGCGGCAGATGTCCTTCCTCCGCTGCAACTCCGACCACCACGTCATTGCGCTCAACCGGGCGCCGTGGCCCTCGCTCAACCATGTGGCGTACGAGATGCAGAGCCTCGACCACTTCATGCGCGGCATCGGCGGGCTCCGGGCGCACGGCATCGCGCCGCAGTGGGGCCCGGGCCGGCACGGCCCCGGCGACAACACCTTCTCCTACTTCACCGACCCGGCGGGCCTGGTGTGCGAGTACACCTCCGAGGTCGCCCAGATCGACGAGGACGCCTGGCTGTGCCGCACGTGGAAGCGCACACCGGAACTGTCCGACCAGTGGGGAACGGCCGGGCCGCCCACCACGACCGTGCGCTCCGCCATGGCCGGCAGCCCCGACCCGGGGCACCGCGACCGCGTCGAGGCCCGCGACGCCGACTACTTCTACGGGGCCGGCCTCGCGGCCGGAGCGCCGTCGTGACCGCGGACGCCGCGGCGACCGGGCACCTGCACGTCGAGCGGCTCGGCACGGGGGATCCGGTGCTCCTGCTGCACGGCATCGGCGGCAACGCGAACTCGTGTGCACCCCTCGCGGCGGAACTCGCCGCCCGCGGACACGCGACGTACCGGCTCGACGCCGCGGGGTACGGCCGCTCCGCCGACCCGGCCGGCGCACGCCACGAGCACGCCTCGGACGTCCTGCGCGTCCTCGACGGCATCGACCCGCACCGGCCCGTGCACCTGGTGGGCACGTCGTGGGGCGGGGTCGTCGCGCTCGAGGTGGCGCGCCGCCGGCCCGGACGGGTGCGCACGCTCGTCCTCGCCGACAGCACCCGGGGGTCGGGCACGTCGCCCGACCGCGCCGCCGCCATGCGCGACCGCGTCCGCGCCCTGCGTGAGGCCGGCGCCGACCGGTTCGCGGCGGAGCGGGCACCGAAACTCACGGCGCCCGGAGCGTCCGATGCCGTCCGCTCACGTGTCGCCGCCGACATGGCCGCCGTGCGCCTCGCCGGATATGCGGCGGCCGCGGAAGGCATGGCGACCACCGACCACGGGCCGATCCTGCACACCCTGACCGTCCCCACCCTGGTCCTCGTCGGTGAACACGACGTCGTCACCGGCGTCGCCGAATCGCAGCTCCTGGCGGACGCGATCCCCGGGGCGCGGCTCGTCGTCGTCGCCGATGCGGGTCACGCGGCGATCCAGGAGCAGCCCCGTGTGGTCGCCTGCGAACTGGTCCGATTCTGGGAAGGAGCCGCGTGATGAGCGGAACCGTCGTGGTGACCGGGGCCGGCCGCGGTCTCGGCTACTGCATCGCCGAGCGGTTGTGTGCCGACGGACGCCGGGTGGTGATCGCCGAGCGCAATGCGGACACCGCCGAGGGCGCCGCCCGTGCCCTGCGCGAACGCGGCGGCGACGCGATCGCGGTGGTCACGGACATCGCGGATGGCGGCTCCGTGCGCGCTCTCGCGACGCGACTGGCGGACGAGGGTCCGCTGACGGGCCTGGTCAACAACGCGGCCATCGCCGACGGCGTCGGCGGGGACGCGTTCTGGGAACTGTCCGAGAGCGAGTTCGACCGCATCACCTCGGTCAACGTGCGCGGCACCTGGATGGTGACCAAGCACCTGTGGCCGCTGCTCGCCGCCAACCGGGGCGCGATCGTGAACATGGCGTCCGACGTGGCCTTCTACGGATCGCCCCGGCTGATCCACTACGTCGCCTCCAAGGGCGCCGTCGTCGCGATGACGCGTTCGATGGCCCGGGACGCCGGCCCGCACGGGGTGCGGGTCAACGCCGTCGCCCCCGGGCTCGTCCGGGTCGAGGCCACCGAATCCGTTCCCGCCGCCCGCTACGCCACCTACGCGCAGGGCCGCGCCCTCCCGCGCGACCAGACCCCCGAGGACGTCGCCGGGGTCGTCCGGTTCCTCCTGTCGGAGGACGCCGCCTTCGTCACCGGCCAGACCGTCGTCGTCGACGGCGGATTCGTCCTGAACTGACCTGCTCGCCCGGCGAGCACCCGAACCCACGGAGAACCCATGGACCTGCACCTCACCGGACGCACGGTGATCGTCACCGGCGCGAGTTCCGGTGTCGGCCTCGCCACCGCCCGGATGCTCGCCGCCGAAGGTGCCCGAGTGGCACTGTGCGCGCGGGACCTCGACCGCCTGCGCGCCGCCGCCGGCACGTTGGCGGCCGACCCGGCCGATGTCCTCACCGTCGCGTGCGACGTCACCGACCGGAACTCCGTGCAGGCCTTCGTCGATGCGGTCGTCGACCGGTTCGGGGGAATCGACGGGGTGGTGTGCAACGCCGGCCGCTCGCTGATGTCGACGCTCACCGACACCACGGACGAGCAGATCCGGGACGAGTTCGAGCTCAAGATCTTCGGCGCGCTGCACCTGATCCGCGCGGCGCGGCCGGCGCTCGCGAAGTCCGATGCGGCCTCCGTGGTGATCGTCAACGCGATCCTCGCACGGCAACCCGAGTTGCGGCTCGCCGTCACCTCGGCGGCCCGTGCCGGACTGCTCAACCTGGCGCAGTCCCTGTCCGGGGAGCTCGCACCCGACGGCATCCGCGTCAACTCGGTGCTGCTCGGCCTCGTCGACACCGGTCAGTGGCAGCGCCGCCACGCCGAATCCGGCGACGGCCGCGACTTCGACGAGTGGAGTGCCGAGATCGCGGCCGACCGCGGGATCGGACTGGGCCGCTTCGGAATCGCGGACGAGGTCGCCTTCCCCGTCACCACCCTGCTCTCACCCCGCAACAGCTACGTGACCGGCGCGACCGTCGACGTCGGCGGCGGTGTCGGGCGCTACGTCTGACCCGCCAGTGGTCATCTGCATCGGAGGAAACATGGACACCCCCTCATCCGCGCCGGGTCGGCGCGCCACCGGCGGCGACGTCCTCGTGTCGGTCATGCGCCGGCACGGCATCGACACCGCGTTCGGCGTCGTCAGCATCCACAACCTGCCCCTCGTCGAGGCCGTCGCCCGCGACCTGAACTTCGTCGAGGTGCGGCACGAGGCCGCGGCGGTCAACGCCGCGGACGGGTACGCCCGCGCCTCGGGCCGCATCGGCGTGGCGCTGACGAGCACCGGAACCGGCGCCGGCAACGCCGCCGGATCGATGATCGAGGCCCTCACCGCCGGCAGCCGCGTCCTGCACGTGACCGGCCAGATCGAAAGCGAATTCCTCACGCCCGAACCGGCCTCGTCGAGCCGCGGCGTGATCCACGAATTCCCCCGGCAACGGCAGATGCTCGACGCCGTGTCCGCCTACGCGGCGACGATCACCGACGCCAAGGACGCCGAGGCGGAACTCGAGGCCGCGATCGGCCGCATCCTGTCGGCACCGCAGGGGCCCGCCAGCATCGAATGGCCCACCGACCTGCAGTATCTGGCGTCGCCGGACGAGCAGCGAGCGGCCGACACCCGGATCGCACGGCCACCGGCCCCCAACGCTGCTGCGCTGGACCGCGCCGCCGCGGTGCTCGCCTCCGCCGAGCGGCCGCTGCTGTGGCTCGGCGGGGGTGCCGCCGGCGCCGGCGACGAACTGCGCGCCCTCGCGCACCGGCTCGGGGCCGGGATTCTCACCAGCAACTCCGGACGGGGCATCGTGTCCGAGGACGACGACCTCGTCGTCGGGAACTTCGCGGCCTCCCCCGAGGTCGCCGGGCTCCTCGCCGACGCCGACGTCCTGCTCGCCGTCGGAACCCACTTCCGGTCCAACGAGACCAAGAGCTACCACCTCGCGCTGCCGGCGACCCAGGTGCAGGTCGACATCGATCCCGCCGCGATCGGCCGGGTGTATCCGGCCACGGTCGGCATCGTCGCCGACGCCCGCACGGCACTGCGCGGCATCCTCGACGCGCTCGACGGCACCGTCCGGCGCGACGAGTGGGCGGCCCGGGTCCGGGCGGCGCGGAAGCGCAGCCGGGCCGCGCTCACCGCGTACATCGGCGGCTACGCCGAGATCTGCGAGGGCATGCGCCGCGTGCTGCCCCGCCGGTCGGTGGTCGCCCGCGACGTGACGATCCCGTCCAGTCAGTGGGGCAACCGCCTGCTGCCGTTCTACGAGCGTGAGACCAACGTCTTCCCGCTCGGCGGCGGCATCGGGCAGGGCCTCGCCATGGGACTCGGGGCGGCCCATGCCCGCCGGGACGTTCCGACGGTCGTGATGGCCGGGGACGGGGGCCTGGCCGTGCACCTCGGCGAGCTCGCCTCGCTCGCCGGGTCCGACGCCTGGTGCGTCGTGCTGGTGTTCAACGACGGCGGCTACGGCGTTCTCCGGAACATGCAGGAGGCCAACGGTTTCCGTCGGTCCGGGGTGGACCTGCACACGCCGCGGTTCGACCTGCTCGCCGCCTCGATGGGCATGCCGTACACCCTCGTGCAGCGGCCCGGCGCCTTCGAGTCCGCGTTCGGGGAGGCGATCGCGACGCGCCGGCCCGCGCTGATCGAGGTCGACGTGACCGCCCTCGACCCGCAGCCCGGACCGTTCGTGCCACCGGTGCACGTGCCGACCGGAGGTGCACGATGACCCCGCCGAGTCGCGCCGAGTCTGCCTGGTGGACCGACGGACAGGCCGCCGCCGCGCTGCGCGACGGCCGCGCGGTGCACCTGTACGCCGCGGGCGCCGACGCCGAACCCGCCCTGCGTGCGGCCGATCGTCACGGCAGCCTGCTGCGCAGCCTGATCCTGGCCGATCCCGTGCTCGACGTCGACGTCGTCGCCGGCCTCCTCGGCCGGATCACCGTCCCCACGCTCGTGGTCGCCTCAGCTCTCGGCGACGACACCGATCTGACCGCGGCGCAGCGGCTCGCGGGCGAGATCGACAACGGAGTCTTCGTCGTCGTCGACGGTTGTCCGGCGCCCGTCCACCTCACCCGGCCCGAGTCCTTCACGGAATGGGCGGGCGCCTTCGCCGCCATCGCCGAGGGACTCGCCGCCCGCTACCGGTCCGGGCTCGCCGCCCCCACCCCCCACATCGAAGGAGTTTTCGCGTGAACCGCACTGCGACGGCACGATTCACAGAACCGTACCTGGAACCACGACAGACCCATCCCGATCCGCTGACCCCCTACGAGGACAAGCTCGCCGGATCACTCATGGAGATCTTCGGGACCGGCACCCACGACCTGCCCGGTGTCGTCGAGGGACTCAACGGCCTGGGCCTGCACGGCCCCGACGGCCGGCCCTGGACCGAGGACACCTTCCGCGCCGAAATGCGACGACTGGGGAGATGACATGACCACCATCGAGACTGCACAGACCACCACCGGCAGCGGCGCCGCGCGCCCGGCCGGACCGCGGTTCGCCGTCGGCACCCGCCGGCCGATGGACGCCGACGAGATCGCGGCGACCGGCCTGCGCGACCGCTGGTACCCGATCCTTCCGTCGCGCATGGTGGAACCGGGCGCGATGGTCAAGGTCACCCGCCTCGGGGTGGACTGGCTGCTGTTCCGCGACGCCCGGGGCGGGGTCCACATGCTCGAGGACCGGTGCCCGCACCGCAGCGCCCCGCTGTCGGTGGGGCAGCACCTCGGTGACCGCGTCGCCTGCCTGTACCACGGCGTGCAGGTCGACGGAACCGGCACCGTCGTCTCCGTGCCCGGCATGCCCGGGTGCGCGCTCGAGGGCAAACGCGCGACCGCCTCGCTGTCGGTGGTCGAGGCCGCCGACACGATCTTCGCGTTCGTGCCCCTGACCCACGACTCCGTGCCGACGCCGTTCGTCCTGCCGGACCGGCTCGCGGACGAGGAGGTGTCGTGGTTCCCGAACTACGCGGAGTGGGCCGGGCCGTGGCGCTTCTACATGGACAACGTGCTCGATCCGATGCACGGGGCCTTCCTGCACCGCAACTCGCACTCGATGTTCGGCGGCGACATCTCGGCGCGGTTCCGGATCCGCGAGACCGACCGCGGCTTCTTCTTCGAGAAGACCGACCAGCGCGGCGTGAACTTCGACTGGGTCGAGTTCGTGCGCGGATCGATGGACTACGTGGACCTCGAGATCCCGTACGCCCCCAATGCCGGACCCGGCGGCGTGTTCGGCATCGTCGGCATGTGCACCCCGATCGACCGGGACCACTCCGCCATCTTCCACTGGCGCACCCGGCGCGTGTCGGGCTGGGAACGGGAGGCGTGGCGCTTCCTGTACCGGACCCGGCTCGAGGAACGGCACTGGGAGGTGCTCGAACAGGACCGCGCCGTCCTGGAGGCGCTGGCCGCGGACGCCGACGTCGAGGAACACCTCTACCAGCACGACCTCGGCGTCTCCCGGATCCGCCGGATCTACCGCGCCGACGCGAAGCAGCAGGCGGCGGTGCTCGCGGGAGTGCCGGCGTGAGCGGCGAGACCATGATGCTCACCGTGGTCCTGCGGCACGATCAGAGCCGGAACCTCGAACAGTTGCAGGGCCGGCTCGACGAGGCGGACTGGTGGCACGGGTTCCCGCCCGAGGGGTGCGAGGTCGTCTCGTGGGTGGTCGCGATGGGGATCGGGCAGATCGTGACCCTGCGGCTGCCCGCCGATCGGCTGGCCGCCGTCAACGTCGAACTCGAGCGCCGCGCGTGGGGTGTGTTCCGCACCGAGTGCTACCCGACGTACGACTTCGTGCCGGTGCGGGAACGGCTGACCCGCGAATCCGACGAACGTCGCGGCGCGGTGCTTCGATGACCCGGGTGGGACATCCGGCCGTCCCGGAGCCGCCGCGTCCCGACATGTTCAGCAACGCCCGAGTCGTCGGCCGGCACTTCTTCGTCTCCGGCATGCACGCCGGCACCCCCGACGGTCCCGTCGGCGGTGCCGACGTCTACCGCCAGGCGCGGGAGGCGTTCCGACGCACCCGCGCGCTGGTGGAGGCCTGCGGCGCGCAGGTCGACGACATCCTCGCGCTGCGCATCTACGTCACGGACATCGGAGCCAGGGCCGCCGTCGGGCGGGCCCGCGCCGAGGTGTTCCGCGGCGACTTCCCGTGCTCGACCCTGGTCGCGGTGTCGGCCCTGGTCGAGGACGGCCTCAGCGTCGAGGTCGAAGCACAGGGAATCATCTCGGCGGCCGCGACGGCGGACGCGTAACCTTCTGATTCGACGCCCCTGGCAGGGCATCGACCGACCCGAGGACGCCACCATGCGCGGACCCAACACCACATCGTCCACTCCCCGAACCGACGAGGCATCGCCGAACTGGCCCGTCCTCGTCCTGACCTTCGTCGCCGTCGTCCTCGACGGTTACGACACGATCGCGCTGGGCCTGTCGGTCCCGGCGCTCGCGAAGGACTGGGACGTCGCACCGTCCCACTTCACCCCCGCACTATCCCTGACCAGTGCCGGCGTGGCACTCGGCTATCTCGCCTGCGGCCGGATCGTCGCACGGTTCGGTGCCCGGCGCGTCGTGCTGGCCGCGGTGGCGGTGTTCACCGTCGGCTCGCTGCTGACCGCGTTCGCGTCGACGATCACCGAACTCACCGCCCTGCGCGTGCTGACCGGACTCGGCCTCGGTGCGGTCCTGCCGGCGGCCGTCTCCCACGCGACGGCCCTCAATCCCGCCCGGCTGCGGCAGTCGATCGCCGTGTTCGTCACCATGGGCATCTCCCTCGGTGCGCTGATCGCCGGACTGGCCGGCACGCGCCTGATCGGTGCGTTCGGGTGGGAGTCGGTGTTCCTCGTCGGGGCCGCGGCCTCGGCCGTCCTGCTGCCGCTGCTGTGGATCGGCCTCCCCGACGGACGCGCCGCCGCCGGCGAGCCCGCCCCGGCCGCCGCGACCGCGTCGGCGGTGCGCGAGGCGTCCGTCGCGCGCCTGTTCGACCCAGGGCTGCGGAGCCGCACGCTGCTGCTGTGGGGCTTCTCGTTCCTGATGTTCACGGTGTACTACGTCTTCTCGTCGTGGTTGCCGACGCTGCTGACGAGCTACGGGTTCTCGGCAGGGTTGGCACCGCTGGGCTCGGCCGCGCTCGGGGTCGGCAGCCTCGTCGGTGCGGCGGTCCTCATGATCGGTGCGCTGCGGTTCCGGATGTCGTCGGTGCTCCTGGTCACCACGTCGCTGGCGATCGTCTTCCTCGTCGTGTCCGCGTTCCTCGGTCCCGACAAGATGCTTCTGCTGATCGTCTTCGGCGGCGTGGGCCTCGGCATCCAGGCCGGCATGATCGGTCAGACCGCGCTGTCGGTGTCGATGTACCCGCAGGGCACTGCGACGACCGCGGTCGGCTGGTCCGCGTCCATGGGACGGCTCGGCTCGGTCGTCGGCCCGGTGGTGGGCGGCGCGCTCATCGGCCTCGGCGTCCCGACCGGCACCATCGTGCTGGTGGCGTGCGTTCCGGTCCTGGCCGCCCTGGTCCTCATCGCGGTGCTCGGCCGGATCACCGCTCCGAAGACCCTCTCGAAGCCGGCACCGGCGGCCGTGCCCGCAGACCGCTGACGCGGCCGGTGTGTCCTTCGGGCTGCTGGAACAGCCCGAAGGACACACGGGCGTCTACACCCGCTCGAACACCGCGGCCAGGCCCTGGCCACCGCCGATGCACATCGTCTCGAGGCCGTAGCGGCCCTCGCGGCGGTCGAGCTCGCGCAGCAGGGTGGCGAGGATGCGGCCGCCGGTCGCGCCGACGGGGTGGCCGAGCGAGATGCCCGACCCGTGGGGATTCAGGCGCGCGTCGTCGGGCTCGAGGCCCCAGCTGCGGGTCACGGCGAGGGTCTGCGCGGCGAACGCCTCGTTGAGCTCGATCACGTCCATGTCCGCCAGGCTCAGGCCGAGGCGGCCGAGGGCCTTCTCCGTGGCCGGGACCGGGCCGATGCCCATGGTGCGCGGCGGCACGCCGGCCACCGCCCAGCTCGCCAGCCGGGCCAGCGGGCGCAGGCCCAGCTGCGCGGCCTTCTCGGCGGTGGTGACGATCGCCAGCGCGGCACCGTCGTTCTGACCGCTGGCGTTGCCGGCGGTGACGGTCGACTCCGGGTCGATCCGGCCGCGGATCGGGCGCAGCCTGGCGAGGGACTCGACGCTGGTGTCGGCGCGCGGGTGCTCGTCGGTGTCGACGACGAGCGGATCACCCTTGCGCTGGGGCACGGCCACCGGGACGACCTCCTGCGCGAACACGCCGTCCTTCTGCGCGGCCACGGCGCGCTGGTGCGACTGGACCGCGAGGGCGTCCTGGTCGGCGCGGCTGATGGCGAACTCGGCGCGCAGGTTCTCGGCCGTTTCGATCATGCCGCCCGGCACGGGGAAGTCGCGGCCGCCGGCGGTGACCCGGGCGCGGGCCAGACGGTCGGACAGGGCCACGGCCTCACCCTTGACGCCCCAGCGCATGCCGGTGGCGTAGAACTCGGCCTGGCTCATGGACTCGGCGCCACCCGCGAGGATCAGGTCGCTGCCGCCGGACTGGACCTGCATGACGGCCTGCAGGACGGCCTGCAGCCCCGAGCCGCAGCGACGGTCGACCTGCTGGCCCGGAACCTCCACGCCGAGACCGGCGTTGAGGGCGGCGACGCGGCCGAGGGCGGGGGCTTCCCCGTTGGGCGAGGCCTGGCCGAGGATCACGTCGTCGACGTCGGCGCCGGAGATGCCGGTGCGGGCGACGAGCTCGCGAATCACGGTGGCGGCGAGGTCTTCCGGTGCGACGTCCTTCAGGACGCCACCGAAGCGGCCGACGGGGGTACGGAGGGGTTCGCAGATCACTACGTCGCGCATGGCAGTTCCTTGTCGGTATTCGGGTTCAGTGTTTCTGGGTCCGGGCGAGATCGGCCGAGATCGCCGCCGCCGTCTCGATCACAGCGGGCACGAGTTCGCTCTGCACGGCGTCGAGGCTGTAGCGGGCGGCCTGGGTGGAGATGTTCACGGCGGCGACGACGGCGCCGGAGGCGTCGCGGATGGGCGCGGCCAGCGAGCGGAGCCCCTCCTCGAGTTCCTGGTCGACGATGCAGTAGCCGTCGCGCCGGATCCGGTCGAGCTCGGCGCGCAACCCGTCGGTCGTGATCAGGGTGCGGGAGGTGAGGGGCTCGAGCGTCGCGGTGGCGAGGTACGCGTCGAGTTCGGTGGGGGAGAGCCCGGCGAGCAGGACGCGCCCCATCGAGGTGGCGTGCGCGGGAAAGCGCGTGCCGATGGTGATGGAGACGGTCATGATGCGGCTGACCGGAACCCGTGCGACGTAGACGACGTCGCCGGCGTCGAGCACCGACACCGACGTCGACTCGTGGACCTTCTGCGCCAGCGCCTCGAGGTGCGGGCGCGCCACCTCCGGCAGCGTCAGGCTCGACAGGTAGCTGTAGCCGAGCTCGAGCACGCGCGGGGTCAGCCAGAACCGGGAGCCGTCCGTACGTACGTATCCGAGCTCGACCAGCGTGAGCAGGAACCGTCGCGCGGTGGCCCGGGTCAGGTCGGTGGCCTTGGCCACTTCGCTGAGGGTGCGCCGGGGGTGCTCGGCGTCGAACGCCTTGATGACGGACAGTCCGCGCGCGAGCGACTGCACGTAGTCCGGCGACGCTGCGGTCGCCGGGATCGGGTCGCCGTCGGTGATCGTCATTGGGTGGTGCTCCCCTCGCCGTCTGCGAGGGCCTGCCTGCCGAGCGCGAACGCCCGGTTGCTGTTCGGCACTCCCGCGTAGATCGCGGTGTGCAGGAATACTTCCACGAGCTCGTCGGGGTCGAGACCGGCGCGCAGGGCCGCCCGGATGTGCATGTCGAGTTCGTGCTCGTTGCCGGCGGCGGTGAGGATCGCCAGGGTCAGCAGCCGGCGGGTGTGATGGTCCAGTCCGGGCCGGGACCAGACGTCGCCCCACGCGGTGCGGGTGATGAAGTCCTGGAACGGCTCGGTGAACGCGGTGGCCGCCGACATCGCCCGGTCGACGTGCGCGTCGCCGAGCACCGAGCGCCGGACCCGCATCCCCTGCTCGAAGGCGGCGGTGCGCTGCGCGCCGGCGGGGGTGGCGCGGGTGATGTGCGCGCGGATCAGGGCGGTGATCCGGCCGGCCTGTTCGACGTTGGCCAGGTGCGCGCCCGGGTCGACGACGTGGAAGGCGGCGCCGGCGATGCCGTCGGCGATCTGCTCCATGGTGGCCGGCGGGGTGGCCGGATCCTGGGCACCGGCGACGACGAGCGTCGGCGCGACGATGCGGGCGAGGTCGGGGCGCCCGTCCCACGTGGCCAGCGCCTCGCAGCACGCGGCGTAGCCCTCGTCGCTGGTGCCCGCCACCATCTCGACGTGCCGCGCGACCAGGCCGGGGTCGCGTTCGGCGAGGCCCGGGGTGAACCAGCGGCCGACGATGGACTCGGCGATGGACGCCAGCCCGTCGGCGCGGACCGTGGCGGCGCGGTCGAGCCACGGCTGGGCCGGGGCGAAGGCGGCGGACGTGCACAGCAGGGTCAGGGTGCGGACGCGTTCGGGGTGGTGCGCGGCGAGCCACTGGCCGACGGCGCCACCGAGCGACAGGCCCACGACGTGCACCGAGGCGAGGCCGAGCGAGTCGAGCAGCGCGACGACGTCACCGCCGAGATCGGCCATCGTGTAGGGGCCGTCGACGACGGGGGACTTGCCGTGCCCGCGGTGGTCGACGGCGACGACGTTGGCGATCGGGGACAGGGCGGTGATCTGCGGCGCCCACATCGACAGGTCGGAGCCGAGGGACCCGAGCAGCACCACCGGCGGAGCGGTGGGGTCGCCGTGCTGTTCGTAGTTGAGCGTGACGGTCATGCCTGTCCTCCAAGGGGTCGGTCGGCGGTGGTGTCGTGGTGGGCCAGGGCGCGGTCGACGAGGTCGCCGGCGTGGCCGAGGTAGCGGGTCGGGTCGAGCAGGGCGCGGACCCGGTCGGCGCCGAGGTGCTCGACGATGCCGGGATCACGGTCGAGCGGAGTGCCGGCGCGGGCCGCCGCGGTGACGATCTCGCGCGCCGAGCCGGTGTGCTCGGACAGCGCCGCGGCGACCTTCTCCGCGAGGATCGCCCCGCCGGTGAGTTCGAGGTTGCGGGTCAACGCGTCGGCGTGGACGTGCAGCCCGGTCAGGCTGACCGAAAGCTGATGGGCCGCACCGCCCGTCAGCCGGAGCAGGTCGGTGAGGGTCTCCCACTCGGCATGCCAGGCGCCCGCGGCGCGGGCGAACTCGTGGTCCGTCGACGCGAGGGCGGTCGCGACGAGGCCGGGCACGCGCCGCGCGGCCGCCCGGGCGGTGATCGCCGCGACCGGATTGCGCTTGTGCGGCATCGCCGACGATCCGCCCGGCGCGTCCTCGCTGACCTCGCCGAGTTCGGTTGCGGCCATGAGGACGACGTCGGTAGCGGGCTTGGCGACCGCGCCCGCGGCGACCCCCAGGGCGGCCGCGAGCCCGGTCACGGGGGTACGCGCGGTGTGCCACGGCACGAGGGGTCTCGCCAGCCCGAGCAGGTCCGCCAGGGTGTCCGCGAACGCGAGGCCGTCCGGGTGGACTGCGGCGAGAGTGCCTGCCGCGCCGCCGTATTGGGCGGGCAGCGAGACGAGGGCGCGGTCGAGCGCGGCGGTGGCGTCGTCGAGCGCGACGAGCCATGTCGCGGCGAGCGCTCCGAACGTGGTGGGCAGCGCCTGCTGCCCGAGGGTGCGCGCGACCATCGGGGTGTCGCGGTGCCGGCGGGCCAGGCGGGCCGCCGCCTCGGCGGCGGCCCGCAGCTCGGCGACGACGAGCCGGCCGGCCTTGTGCGCCAGCAACATCAGCGCGGTGTCGAGTACGTCCTGGCTCGTGGCCCCGACGTGCACCGCGGCGGCGGGGGCATGCGCGCGCTCCCGCAGGATCTTCACCAGTGGGATCACCGGATTGCCCCCGGCCGCGGAGAGCCGGCCCAGTTCGGCCGGGTCCAGTTCGCGGGTGAGTTCCCCGGCCGCCGCGGCGACGGCCGTGACGTCGGCGGCGGTGGCGCGACCGTGTTTCTCGGCGGCGCGCGTGATCGCCACCTCGACGTCGAGCAGGGCGGCGATCCACGCCCGGTCGGACAGCAGCGGTGCGAGGTCGCCGGCCCCGAACACGGGGTCGAAGAGGGCGCCGCGGGTGTTGTCGGACTGCGCCGGCACGGTCAAGGCACGCTCCCGTCTAGATCGCGAAGAACGGCGTCTCCACACCGTTCGGATCGAGGTCCTGAACGTACACGGTCCAGGCGTAGCCGTCGTCGGACTTGTCGGCGATCAGCTTGTGCCGCTGCGACTCCGGGAGCGCGGTGAGCACCGGGTCGGAGGCGTGCGCGGCGAGGTCCTCCGGGAAGTACATGCGGGTGCAGAGGCGGTCGAGCATGCCGCGCGCGAAGATCCCGACGTTCAGGTGCGGCGCCTCGTCGGCCTCGGTGTCGGACTCGTGGGCGCCGGGTTTGACCGTGTGGATCGCGGCGGTGCCGGTGTCGTCGGCGGCGCTGCGGGCGAAGCCGCGGAAGCCCCCGGCGCCGAACCGGCCCTCGGCGTCGGCCTGCCAGGTCTCGACCATGGCGTCGGCGATCGGCTCGCGGTTCCCGTCGATCACGGTGATGCGCACGGTGATCCGGCCGGGGGTGTCGGTGGGGACGACGTCCGCGCCGTCGGCCCACTCGAGGCCGATCTTCCAGTACGGACCGACGGTCTGCGACGGGGTGGGGCCGAAGGCGGCGGTGCTCTGGTCACCCGGGGTGACGGGGTAGCGAGGAGCGAACTCACTCATCGTCGTCCTCCTCGTTCTCGAAGGGGGTGGCCTCGCGTCCGCGCAGGACGATGTCGAAGCGGAAGCCGAGGGCCCAGTTGCCGACGGTGGCGCCGTAGTCGAAGACGCCGACCATCCGGTGCCGCGCCTCGGCGGGCACCGCGTTGTAGATGGGGTCCTGGAAGAACATCGGGTCGTCGGGGAAGTACATCTGGGTGACGAGGCGCTGCGTGAACGCCGTGCCGAACAGCGAGAAGTGGATGTGGGCGGGACGCCAGGCGTTGTGGTGGTTGCGCCACGGGTAGGCCCCGGGCTTGACGGTGGTGAACCGGTATCGGCCCGCCGCGTCGGTGACGCAGCGGCCGACGCCGTTGAAGAACGAGTCCAGCGGGGCGGGCCAGTTGTCGTCGACGTGCCGGTAGCGGCCGGCGGCGTTGGCCTGCCACACCTCGACCAGCGCGTGGGGGACGGGCTTGCCGTCGCCGTCGAGGACGCGGCCGTGCACGATGATGCGCTGACCGGCGGCCTCGCCGCCGTTGGCGATGCTCAGGTCGGCGTCCCCCTCCTGCACGCGGTCCTCGCCGAAGACCGGCCCGGTGAGCTCGCCGAGCCGCTGCGGGACGAGCGTCAGCGGCTGCGCCGGACGGCGCAGCGCGGTGGTCCTGTAGTCGGGGAAGTCGAGCGGCGGGTGCACGCCGTCGGGGCGGGCGAAGCGCGGCGGCAGGTGAAGCATGGCACCTCGGTGTTCGATGCGTGTTCGCGATATGGACGGAAGGACGCTATGCGTACGAGGCTAGTGGGTCGGCCCCGCCGAATCAATATTCGGAGATGAAACAGTATCGAAATGGTTCGTATCACGGACGTGGGTTCACATAACGCACAACTGCCGCTATCGTAGAGGCATGGACAAAGTCGTTGCCACCGCCGCCGAGGCCGTAGCCGACATCCCGAACGGCGTCACCATCGCCGTGGGCGGATTCGGTCTGGTCGGCGTCCCGGAAATCCTGATCAACGCGCTGCTCGAGCAGGGCGCCACCGACCTCGAGACGGTCAGCAACAACTGCGGCACCGACGGCTTCGGCCTCGGGGTGCTGCTGGAGAAGGGCCGCATCCGCCGCACCATCTCCTCCTACGTCGGCTCCAACAAGGAGTTCGCGCGGCAGTACCTCTCCGGCGAGCTCGAGGTGGAGCTGACCCCGCAGGGCACCCTCGCGGAGCGGTTGCGCGCCGGCGGCGCCGGCATCCCCGCGTTCTTCACCCCCGCAGGTGTCGGCACCCAGGTCGAGGAGGGTGGCCTGCCGCTGCGCTACGACGGCAAGGGCGGAATCGCGGTCGCGTCCCCGCCCAAGGAGACCCGCGAGTTCGACGGCGAGACCTACGTCATGGAACGCGGAATCGTCGCCGACTACGCCCTGGTCCACGCCTGGAAGGGCGACCGGCACGGCAACCTCGTCTACCGCACGAGCGCCCGCAACTTCAACCCGCCCGCCGCCACGTCGGGCCGCATCACCATCGCGCAGGTCGAGCACCTCGTCGAACCCGGCGAGCTCGACCCCAACGAGATCCACACCCCCGGCATCCACGTCCAGCGCGTCGTGCCCGTCGGCCCCGTCACTGTCGGCATCGAGAATCGGACGGTCCGTTCATGACCCAGGCAGCCACCATCCAGAAGCTCACCCGTGAGCAGATGGCCGCGCGCGTGGCCGCGGAACTCTCGGACGGCCAGTACGTCAACCTCGGCATCGGCATGCCGACCCTGGTGCCCAACTACCTCGACCCGGAGGTCGAGGTGATCCTGCACTCGGAGAACGGCGTGCTCGGTGTCGGGCCCTACCCGACCGAGGACGAGCTCGACCCCGAGCTCATCAACGCCGGCAAGGAGACCATCACGGTCATCCCCGGGGCCTCGTTCTTCGACTCGGCGGAGTCCTTCGGCATGATCCGCGGCGGCCAGATCGACGTCGCCGTCCTCGGCGCGATGCAGGTTTCCGCCAAGGGCGACATCGCCAACTGGATGATCCCCGGCGCAATGGTCAAGGGCATGGGCGGCGCGATGGACCTCGTCCACGGCGCCAAGCGCGTCATCGTGATGATGGAGCACGTCACCAAGAAGGGCGAGCCCAAGATCTTCGAGGAGTGCACGCTGCCGCTCACCGGCAAGCGCTGCGTCCAGCGGATCATCACCGATATGGCGGTCATCGACGTCACCGACGAGGGTCTGAAGCTCGTCGAGACCGCGCCCGGCGTGAGTGTCGACGACGTCGTGGCCGCGACCGCCGCGAAGCTCATCGTCTGACCCTCCCTCCCCTGACGGGCCGAATGTCACACGCGTTCGATTTGACTGAACCCGTGTGACATTCGGCCGTCTGCGTTTACGGGGCGACCTCCTCGCGTCGCCACGCGAACGGCGCGAGCGGCGGGTCCAGCTCGGCGTCGGTGAGGCGGTTGGCGAGCGTCGAGAGGGTGAAGGTGCCGACGCCGAGGACCACCTCGAGTGCGTTGCGCGCCGTGAACCCCGCCGCGGTGAACTCGGCCCACCGGTCGTCGGGCACCGCACCGGCCGAATCGAGTACCGCCAGGGTGAACCTCCGCAGGACATCGAGTCGTTCGTCGGCGAGGGCCCGCCCGGTGCGCAGTGCGTCGACGAGGTCCCCGGGTGCGTCCATTCCGGCGAGCTTCGCGCTGTGCAGGGCGACGCACACGTGGCATTCGTTGCGGGTGGCGAGCGTCAGCACCAGCACCTCCCGCTCGATTTCGCCGAGGCTGCTGCGCTCGAACAGTGCGTTGGCGCGGGTGAAGGCCGACAGCAGTTCGGGGGATTCGGCCATGAGCGCGACGGGGGCGGGCACGAATCCGAACTCTCGTCCGATCGCCGACATGATCGGCCGGGCTGCGGACGGCGCGGTCTCGGGGCTGTGGCGGGTGAAGGGGGTGGGCATCGAACCGTCCTCCGTTAAGATAGACAACATGGTTGACGAAACGGTAAACCACATTGTCGAATCGGCGCAAGGCCCCGGCTACGAGCTGCCGCTCCTGCTGTTCGCGGGATTCCGTGGTCTGGTCGACGCTCTGCATCGGCAGCTCGCCGAGGAGGGGCATCCGGACGTGCGCCCCGCGCACGGCTTCGCGATGCAGGCCATCGGAACCGCCGGCGCCTCGGCCAGCGAGATCGGCCGCCGTCTCGGCGTGTCCAAGCAGGCGGCGGGCAAGACGGTGGATCGGCTCGAGCAGCTCGGGTACGTGCGGCGGGAGGCGGATCCGTCCGATGCGCGCGCGAAGACCGTCGTCCTCACCGACCGAGGCCTCGACTGCCTCCGGCGCTCCGCGGCGATCTTCGACGAGCTCCGGGGCCGGTGGGGCCGGACGTTGGGCTCCGAGCGCCTGCGGCAGCTCGAAGCCGATCTGCGCACGGTCGTCGGCGCGGAAGGCTTCCGTCTCGACGCACAGGCCTGGTTCGACCGGTGACCGCCGTGGCGCGGCGATCTGGACAACTCGGTTAATTCCCGTTAACTTCAGGGTCCGTTGTCCCGACCGGACCAGGAGGCCTTGTGAGCACGCGCTTTCCCGCCATGGAACTGAAGGATCTGCCCGAGGACATCGCAGCGCGCGTCCTCGAAGTACAGGAGAAGTCGGGATTCGTGCCCAACGTCTTCCTCACCTTCGCGCGACGTCCCGCCGAGTGGCGGGCCTTCTTCGCGTACCACGACGCGATCATGTTGCGGGAGGACTCCGGCCTGACCAAGGGCGACCGGGAGATGATCGTCACCACGATCTCCGCTGCCAACAACTGCCTGTACTGCGTCGTGGCGCACGGCGCGATCCTGCGGATCTACGAGAAGAAGCCGACGGTGGCCGACCAGGTGGCGGTCAACTACCGGACCGCCGACATCGAGCCGCGGCAGCGCGCGATGCTCGACTTCGCCACCAAGGTCAACGAGCGGGCCTACGACGTCGACGACGCCGACTTCGCGGCCCTGCACGCCCACGGCTTCACCGACGAGGACGCCTGGGACATCGCCGCGATCACCGCGTTCTTCGGCCTGAGCAACAAGATGGCCAGCGTGACCGGGATGATGCCCAATCCCGAGTTCTATCTCATGGGCCGGGTGCCGCGGCAGTAACGTTCAGCCGTCCTCGTCGTCGCGGGGTTCCGGCTCGGGCTTCGTCCTGCCGGTGGGGTCGACGACGAGTTCGTAGCGGCGTCCGTATGTTTCGATCAACGCCTGCAGCACGGCGACGACGGGGACCGACACCAGCGCGCCGATCGCACCGAACAGCGACGCGCCGACGATCACCGAACCGAACGCGACGGCCGGGTGGATCGACACGGTCTTCGACGTGATCCGCGGGTGCAGCACGTAGTTCTCGACCTGCTGATAGGCAGTGCCGAACAGCACCACCCACAGCCCGTCGATCGGCTGGTTGGCCGCGGCGATGATCGCCGGCAGCGCGATCGCGAGATACGTCCCGAGGGTGGGCACGAACTGCGACACGATCCCGGTCCACAGCGCGAGCGGCAGCCAGTACGGCACACCGATCGCCATCAGGAAGATGCCGGTGCCCACGGCGCTGACCGCCCCCAGGATGAGCCGCGAGACGACGTATCCGCCGGCCTTCTCGACGGAGATCTCCCACACCGTCGAGATCACCTGCTGCTGCCGGGCCGGGAACCAGCTCGAGATCGTGCGGCGCATCGCCGGTCCCTCTGCCGACATGTAGAACACGAACAGCAGCATCGTCATGGCCTGGAAGACCACGCCCACCACAGACGACACCACCCCCAGGACCCCGGGGGTGAACCGCTGGACCAGCTCCCGGACGGTCTCCGGGGTCAGGCGGAGGAGGTCCGAACCGGTGGAGAAGTTCGTGTCGAAGACGCGGTTGGCCCATTCGGTGACCGCGGTGAGGGCGTCCGGCAGGGCCTTCAACAGCTGGCCCAGCTGCTCGACGAGCAGGGTGCCGAACACCGCGACGAACCCGATCGCGAAGGCCAGCAGAGAGAAGAGCACCAGGCCGGTGGCGGCGCCGCGCCGCATGCCGACCCGTTCGAGCCAGTCGACGACCGGCTCGAGGGTGATGCTCAGCAACCACGCCAGGAACAGCAGGCCCAGGAAGCCGCGCAGGTTGTGGAACAGCCAACCCGAGAGCTGGTAGGCGGCGACGGCGAGCAGCACGGACAGGATCGCCGGCCGCAGCCAGCGGGGAGCACGCCGGCCGGCGTTCTCACGCTGCGCCGGTCGCCCCGGGTCGTCCTCGCTCATCGCACACTCCGCGGTCGCCCGACTGATCTGTACACAGCGGGAATGTACTCGCCTGCTCGCCGTGGCCCGGAGCGAATGTATCGGTCGCTACCGCTGTCGAGATGAGCGATACATTCGCTCGGCCCACGGGGCCCGCACCGGGCCAACGAAACCGGCCCGGACTCGTGAGAGTCCGGGCCGGTGGTGGTAGCGGGGACAGGATTTGAACCTGCGACCTCTGGGTTATGAGCCCAGCGAGCTACCGAGCTGCTCCACCCCGCGTTGCATCGCCAACTATACACGAGGTCGAGGGTGCTCGCGTTCAGGGTCGTCCGGACGCCCCAGGCTCTCCGCGTAGTAGCCGCGAATGTGGTCGACGATACGAGCGCGGGCCAGCTCGGGATCGCCCGCCCGAACGGCTTCGAGCAGCCCGCGGTGCTCGCAGCGCAGCCGGGTGCACGTCGTGGGCCACGTGGCCAGCGGGGCGCCGGCGAGCACGTAGCTTTCGATCGAGTCGCGCAGGCCCGTCATCATCGCCGCGATCACCTGGTTTCCGGCCGCGTCCGCCATCGCGATGTGGAACCGGGCGTCGAGCACCAGGAATTCGTGTGCGGCGAGCGTCGCGTCGTCCATCGCGTCGAGCAGTTGCTCGGCGTGCGACAGGTCCGGGGTGGGGTCGCTCGCGGCCAGCGCGCGCATCACCTCGGTCTCGAGGACGAGACGGGTCTGCACCACGTCCGACACCGGGAAACTCTGCGCCGCCACCTGCAGGCGCATGAGCATGGACATGCCGCCGGTGGGCCGCGAGACGATCATCGCGCCCGCGGTGGGCCCGGAACCGGTGTGCGCGGTGAGCAGCCCGAGCGCTTCCATCACGCGCAGTGCCTCGCGCACCGACGAGCGGCCCACCCCGAGCTCGGCGGCCAGGACGCGTTCCCCGGGCAGCCGCTGGCCGGGGGCGAGCTGTCCCGAGACCAGTTGCTGCTCGAGATGGTTCAACACGGTCTCCCAGGCGCGGGGCTCGGACTGCGACATGGTGCGAGCCTATTCCGTTTGCCGGTCGCGCCGATCGCGCGGATCCTGGGAGACAGTGATCGTCGTGAGGAGCAGTCATGACCGAACCGATTCCTCCCGAACTCGAACCGTTCGTCGCCGAGAAGGTGGTGCTGCTGCAGACCCGGAAACGGGACGGCAGCTGGGTCGACACCCCCGTGAACATCGCGGTGGGCGGCGATCGCGCCTATTTCCGTACGCCCGGGCGGGCATCGAAGAACAAGCGGTTGAAGAACTTCCCCGAGGTGCGCATCAGTCCGTGCACGTGGCGGGGGCGGGTCACCGGACCCGCGGTCGAGGCCACCGCCCGGCTGCTGTCGGACGCCGAGTCGGTGGCCGCGGCACGCGCGATCGACCGCAAGTATCCCGTGCTCCAGCACTATCTCGTGCGTGCCGCCCACAAGGTCATGCGCACGCCCACACTGCACTACGAGCTGACCGGGCTGCACCCGCCCCGGTAGGACCGGCTCACGGCAGCATCCACGACAGCACCGGAGTGGACTGGAGATACACCAGCACACACAACAGAGCGAGCATCCCGACGCTGTAGCCGACGACCTTGCGCAGCAGCAGCGGCTCGCTCCCCGGCCGGCCGACGGCGGTCGCCGCGATGGTGAGGTTCTGCGGGCTGATGAGCTTGCCGACGACACCGCCGGAGGTGTTCGCCGCGACCAGCAGCGTCGGATCGATACCCGCGGCCTGGCCCGCGGTCTGCTGCAGCCGCGCGAACAGCGCGTTCGCCGAGGTGTCCGAGCCGGTGACGGCGGTACCCAGCCAGCCGAGGATCGGCGACAGCAAGGCGAAGATCGCACCGGTGCCGGCGAGCCACGTACCGATCGCGACGGTCTGCCCGGAGTGGTTCATCACGTACGCCAGGCCGAGCACCGTGGCTACTGTGGCGATGGAAAGCCGCATCTTCCACAGTGTTTCGCCGAACGTGCGGAAGGTGAGCCGGACGGTCATCGGGAACCGCCCGTCGCCGCTGCGCACCGTGTACACGACGCCGACGATGATCCCCGAGAGCAGCAGGAGCGTGCCGGGATTCGACAGCCACGGCAGCGTGTAGATCGCCCCGGTCGACGGATCCCCGCTCGCGGTGAGCAGATTCCCGTACAGCCCGGGCCACTCGATCTTGATGTCGGTGCCCGACAGCCACTTCGGTACGTCGAGGCCGAGGGTCCACAGCTTGGCGATGCCGAACACCACGATGACGAGCAGGTACGGGAACAGGGCCATCGCCGTGCGTACGGCGCCGATCGGTTCGGCCGTGACGTGCGAATGCTGGTCCTCGGGCGTGGTGGGCCGCCAGAACCGCAGCATGAGGACGGCGGCGGCGAGCCCGACGAGGGACGCGACGACGTCGGTGAGTTCGTACGAGAAGTTACTCGAGCACCAGTACTGGGCGAGTGCGAACGCGAAGCCGGTGACCAGCGCGATCGGCCACACCTGCCGGACGCCGCGCCGGCCGTCGACCAGCAGCAGCAACAGCAACGGCACGAACCACGCCAGCACCGGCGTCTGCCGGCCGACGACGGCCGCGATCTCGGTCGAGGGGATGCCGGTGAGGTTGCCGGCGGTGGTGATCGGAATTGCCATGGCGCCGAACGCAACCGGAGCGGTGTTCGCGACCAGCACGGTGACGGCGGCGCGGATCGGGGGCATGCCGATCGCGATGAGCATCGCGCCGGTGATGGCGACCGGTGCGCCGAATCCGGCGAGGGCCTCGAGCATGCCGCCGAAGCAGAAAGCGATGAGCATCGCCTGGATGCGCATGTCGCCGTGACCGATCGAGTTGAACACGTGTCGCAGGTCCTCGAAACGTCCGCTGACGACGGTGAGTTCGTAGAACCAGATCGCGGTCACCACGATCCACATGACCGGGAACAGGCCGAAGGTGATGCCCTGCAGCGCGGACAGGCCGGCCAGCGGCGCCGGCATGCCGAACCCGACGATCGCGACGACCAGGGCGACGGCCAGTGCGCCGAGTCCGGAGTACCAGGCCTTGAGTTTGAGGCCCGCGAGCAGCATGAAGAACGTCAGCAGGGGCGCGAGGCCCAGCAGGGCCGTCGCGGTGAGGTTGTCGGCGACGGCGGTGGTCGACGGTGTGTACGTCACCGCCAGCAGTTCGGTTTCCACATGGAACTCCAGGGTTGCGTCGCGAATCGCGACGGGCTCTGTGGTCAGACCACAGGACCGTACACCATGACCCCGGTCACAATCGAGCCCCCGAAGGAGGTTCGAGAGAAATTCGGATGAGAGGGTGACGCGCCGCACGACCATGGGTTACTGTGGTCTGACCACACACCCGAAGCGGAGATCCACATGCGAATCGCCCTGTTCGCGACGTGCCTCGGGGACACGATGTTCCCCGGCGCCGTCTCGGCCACCGCCCTGCTCCTCACCCGGCTCGGCCACGACGTCGTCTTCCCCGAAAGCCAGACCTGCTGCGGCCAGATGCACGTCAACACCGGCTATCAGCCGGACGCGCTGCCCCTCGTCGAGAACTACGCCGACACCTTCGGCGACCCACGCATCGACGCGATCGTGGCCCCGTCCGGATCCTGTGTCGGCTCCGTCCGGCACCAGCACGAGATCGTCGCCACCCGTTACGGTTCGGACGCCCTGTGTGGCCGCGTCGACACGGTGAAGGCGAAGACGTACGAGCTGTCCGAGTTCCTCGTCGACGTCCTCGGCGTCACCGATGTCGGCGCCTACTTCCCGCACCGGGTCACCTACCACCCCACCTGCCATTCGCTGCGCATGCTGCGCGTCGGCGACAAACCGCTGCAACTGCTGCGGGCGGTCCGCGAGATCGACCTCGTCGAACTGCCCGAGGCCGACTCCTGCTGCGGGTTCGGCGGCACCTTCGCGATCAAGAACGCCGAGACCTCCACCGCGATGCTCGCGGACAAACTGTGCAACATCACCGCGACCGGCGCCGAATACTGCAGCGCCGGCGACTCGTCGTGCCTCATGCACATCGGCGGCGGGCTCTCGCGCCTGCGCACCGGGACCCGCACCATTCACCTCGCGGAGATCCTCGCCTCTGTCGAACCGGCCGTCGCGCCGAAGGGAGTGCCCGCATGACCGTCCTCGGCATGCCCGCCATCCCCCCGCGCGGCACCGGCAACCTGCGCGGCACCGAGAAGTTCCCCGCCGCAGCGCATCACGAGCTCGCGAACACCCAGCTGCGCCGCAACATCGGCAAGGCCACCCACACCATCCGGGCCAAGCGGCTGAACGTGACCGACGAACTGCCCGACTGGCAGCAGCTCCGCGACGCCGGCGCCGCCGTCAAGCGCGACGTGCTCGGCCGGCTGCCGGAACTGCTCATCGAGCTCGAGGCGGCGGTCGTCGCCCGCGGTGGCGTCGTGCACTGGGCGGCCGACGCCGCCGAGGCCAACGCCCTCGTCACCGACCTGGTCCGCAAGACCGGCTCGGACGAGGTCATCAAGGTCAAGTCGATGGCCACGCAGGAAATCGGGCTCAACGAGCATCTCGAGGACCAGGGGATCACGGCCTACGAGACCGACCTCGCCGAACTCATCGTCCAGCTGGGTCACGACAAGCCGTCGCACATCCTCGTCCCCGCGATCCACCGCAACCGCGCCGAGATCCGCGAGATCTTCCTGCGCGAGATGCCCGACGTCGACCCCGATCTCGACGACAACCCGGCACATCTCGCGGCCGCGGCCCGCAGGTTCCTGCGCCGGAAGTTCATGACCGTGCCGGTGGCGGTGTCGGGCGCGAACTTCGGGATCGCCGAGACCGGCACGCTCGCCGTCGTCGAATCCGAGGGCAACGGCCGCATGTGCCTGACCCTGCCGCAGACCCTCATCACGGTGATGGGCATCGAGAAGCTGCTGCCCACCTTCCGGGACCTCGAGGTGTTCCTGCAACTGCTGCCACGCTCGTCGACGGGGGAGCGGATGAACCCGTACACGTCGATGTGGACCGGCGTCACCCCGGGCGACGGACCTCAGGAGTTCCACCTCGTGCTGCTCGACAACGGCCGCACCGCCGCGCTCGCGGACGAGGTGGGACGCGAAGCGCTGCACTGCATCCGGTGCTCGGCGTGCCTGAATGTGTGCCCGGTGTACGAGCGCACCGGTGGGCACGCCTACGGTTCGACGTACCCGGGTCCGATCGGCGCCGTGCTCAGTCCGCAACTCGCCGGCATGGACGCTCCGGGTGACCCCAACGCCACCCTGCCGTTCGCCTCGAGCCTGTGCGGGGCATGTTTCGATGCGTGCCCGGTCAAGATCGACATCCCGTCGCTGCTGGTCGAACTGCGGCACCAGAAGGTCGAGCACGCGCCGTTCGGGGTCGAGGCCGCGGCGATGAAGGCGGCCTCGCTGGCGATGTCGTCGTCGCGCCGGTGGACGGCCGCGCAGAAGGCCGCCGGACTCGGCCGGCTCCTCGCGGGGAGGAAGGGGAAGATCACGGCGCTGCCCGGGCCGCTGGGAGGCTGGACCGAGGCGCGCGACATTCCGGCACCACCGAAACAGACGTTCCGGCAATGGTGGAACTCGGACGAGGGGCGCGCGGCGCTGGCGCAGGCCCGCGAGAAGGGACGACGGCAGTGAGCACCCGGGATGTGATCCTCGGCCGGATCCGCGACGCCCTGACCCTGGCTCCGCCGGTGCCCGTGCAGGTCCCGCGCGACTATCGCACCGGACGCACCCTGCCCGACGCGCAGCGCCGGGAACTGCTCGTGGACCGGCTCGTCGACTACAAGGCGCACGTCCACGAGTGCGCGCCCGGCGACCTGCCCGAGGTGCTCGCACGGGTCCTTGCCGAGCGGGGCGTGCGGCGCGTGGGAGTTCCCGCCGGACTGGATCCCTCGTGGCTGGCGCGGTTCGACGGTGACGTGGTCGTGGACTCCGCCGAGATCCCCGCCCCGGACCTCGGCGCACTCGACGGCGTCGTCACTGCCTCCGCCGTCACCTGCGCCGAGACCGGCACGATCTTCCTCGACGGGAGCCCGGACCAGGGCCGGCGCGCGCTGACCCTGGTGCCGGACCTGCACGTGTGCGTGGTGCCGCTCGCCGATGTCGAGGTCGGGGTCCCGGAGGCACTGGCCCAGCTGGTCCCGGAGCGGCCCGTCACGATGATCAGCGGCCCGTCCGCAACCTCCGACATCGAACTCGAACGAGTCGAGGGCGTGCACGGGCCGCGGACCCTGGACGTGGTGATCGTCGGATGAGCGTGCTGAGCGTGCGTACCCGCCCGGCACGGCCGGTGTGTCCTTCGGGCTGTCCTGGCAGCCCGAAGGACACACCGCCGCGGCCACCACGGTAGGGGAGCTACTGCCAGGGGATCCGGTAGGACTCCCATTCCTGCCCGACCGCGGTCGAGGTACGCGGCGGCTCCGGGAACCACCGGAGCCGCGGATTCGCCTTCAATTCGGCCACCTCCGGCGGAACGGGACGCGCCGTCACCTCGATCTCGGACCACCGGCACTGTCCGGCAGCGACTCTCGACGCATACAGCCGCAACTCGGGGGACGCGTCCCCGGTCGCTGCGAGTTGTTCCATCAACGCATCGTCGACCTCGATGCGCCGATCCCGGTCGGCGCCGGCGAACCGTTGCGCGCGGATCACGGCGGCTTCGAGGTCGGCCACGGCCTGGTGAATTCGCCGCAGTGGACCGGCGAGGTGCGGCGGTAGTTCCCTCATATCGCATCCGCCCACGGGTTCTCACCGACCGAATACGCGCCGGAGGGTTTGTTCACGGGACCGCTCACGTCTGCGACGCCGGCGAGGTCGACGGCCAGCTCCGCCCTGTGCTCGGTGCGCTCGTGTGCCTCGGTCAGCGACGCCAGCTTCTCCTCGACCCGCTCCTTCAGGACGTCCGCCGGCGACGACAGTGCGTCGAGGAATTCCTTCAGTGCGCCGGCGAGCTCGCGGATCCGGCCCACTACATCGTCGACGAATTCCATCGTGCTCCGAACGATTTTGGTGATCGTGACGATCTGTGCGGCCGTACCGACGAACGGAGTCTTCTTCAGCAGGAACTTCAACTTCTGCAACGCGTCGTCGAATGCCACTTCTTCTTCGAGCATCTTCTTCAGCGACCGAACCGCCGTGATGATCCCTTCCCGGATCTTCTCCGCAACCAGGTAGCACGTCTCCTTGATGACGCGTCCGACCGGTCCCTCCCATCGGAGGGCATCGACGATGCGGTCGGCGTAGTCCGTGAACGCCCGGGCGGCCTGCCCGCCCCAGTGGGGGTCCAGGTTCCGGACGACGGCGGCGAGGTTCCCGCCGCTGGTCTCTACCGCCTCCCCGGCGATGCGGTAGGCGTCGCCGAGGCGCTCGAGTTCGTTCCAGTTTCCGCCCAGCGGTTCGACGACCTGCGCGATCGGACTCCACCCGGTCAGCATGCCGATCGCCTCGTCGACATCGCCGAGCCAACCGGCCGCATCCGCGACGACCTGACGGACGTCCTCGGGGAGGGTTTCGGGGGGACCGAGCTCGATCCTGTCCGGACCGCCGTACGGGAAGGTGCCGGGATACGGTCGCGCCGGACCGGCCGCCGGTGTATCGGGATCGCATGTGCCGACCGACTCCGGGAAGAGCATGTTGGCATTGAGCCGTTCGTAATTCCGTCCCTCGGTGTCGTCGTACATCCACGCGCATCGGTTCAGTTCGATGCCGGTCTTCAGGCAGAGATCGGCAACCTGGAAGTATCGAGACCGTGCCGACGGGAGAACCGCCTGGAACCCGGCCCGAATCGTCTGCAACAGCACACCGTCGAAATTGCCGTTCGGCTCACCGTGGACGGCGAGGTACCGGTTCGCCCGCACAACATCGTGTCCGATCTCCTGCACGGCGACGGCAGCGCCGGCGATCCGGCATGTGGTGGCGGAGAATTCCTCGTGCGTCCCGGACATCACGATCTCCTCAGCGACGCGACGAGATCGTCGACAGAGCTGTCGTCGAGCTGTCCGGCCACACCGCGATCCGCCCGGACGACGAAGACCGCGACTTCCGCTGTTGCAAGGCCGGTGGTGGCCACGACGTCCAACCGCGCTGCCGGAGGGTCACATTCGTCGGTGGGAGGAATGTCGGACACCAGCGCCGTGAGCCGGACTGCCGGATTTCCGGAAATCTCGAAATGGACGGGGTCCGAATAGGTGATCGTCGGCAGTCGTCCCTCGTCGGAGTACATCCATTCGACCGCCCGGACCTCGTGAGCAGCGACGGTCAGGAGGTCGCCCGCGGGACGCCCCGTGATCCCCGCCGCGGCCAGCATCGACATGTCGTCCGCCTCGCAGTATTCCTTCCCGAAAGCGGATGCCGAACCGATCACCATCGCTGCACCGTCCCGGCTTCTCCAACCCATGATCGATTCGCCCTGCCCGAACCAGCCGGCTGGAGTGGTGTACGTGAGCCCGAACTTTGTCGGTACCGGTTGCGGTTCCCCTTCGGGAACTTCCGGCGGGAGCGGAGCGCGCTCCATCGACGGGAAGCCCGGGGGAAGTTCGCGTGGTGGTGGTGCGGCAGTGGGCGACTCGGTGCGTGTCGTCGTGATCGGTGGTGGCGGCGCCCAGCCGGAATCCGGAAGCTCCGGCCTCAGCAGGCTCGCTGCTGCCGATATTCCACCGATGGCCAGCACGCCCCCCACATACCACAACGCCACCTTGCCCAGCTGCAGGACAACGACGCCCCATCTCGACATTGTTCGATCCCCCCTATCGACGGCAGAACCATACCAGTTGATGTGTTCCGCATGGGGATTGAACTTTTCTGGACCGCGCGGATCCCCGGATCGTCGTGTGTCCGTTCCCGGCTGTCGGGATGCAACTGTCGGCGACGTGCGCGGTCATCCTGGCAACCGACGGGGTTCGGCAGCGGTTGACCGGCAGACGCGCGGATGTGGTCGAGGGAGGTCATGCGCTGTCCGCGAGGCCGGTCGCCCTCGCCCTCACGTACCGTCGAGACGCCACTGCGCGAGTTGGACAGCGTTCGAGACGCATTCGGTCAGCACGGCCAACCGTTCGGTGGGTCCCTGCGCCGTGAGCACCTGCAGGCGGTCGGCCTCACCCATAGGGACGAACCGTGCCAGCGCGAACAGCCGGGCCCCCGGCTCGTCCGGCAGTTCGGTGATGCTCGGGGGTTCGATCCGGCCGCCCGAGAGGCGGTCGAGCAGACCGTACAGCCGGCCGAGCCCCACGCTCAGGCCGGAGAAGTCCACCGGACCGGACTCCGTGTCCGGCCACGGCTCGACCTCCGCCCGCGGGTACGGGTCGTCCGGAAGCCAGTCGATGATCCGGATGCGTTCCCCGCCTATGCATTCCAGGAAGTAGCGACCGTCGTCGAGCTCGGTGTCCATCACGATCCGCGCGACCGTGCCGACGTCGTGGCGGGTCTCGCCCCCGCCCACCTCGTGGCCTCGCTCGATGAGCACCACGCCGAACCGCGGCCCGTCCGGATCTGCGAGGCAGTCCCGGACCAGCTCGCGATACCTCGGTTCGAACACGTGGAGCGGAAGGGCGTCGCCCGGAAGCAGCGCGGTTCCCAGCGGGAACATCGGGAGCACCGGCATCAGGGCAGCCGCAGCCGCGGTATCGGCGGCGCCGGGATCGGCTCGCCGCGCGCGATCTCCGTCAGCAGGTGTTCCGCCCACGCCGCGAGGCCGTCGATGTCCAGTCCGTGCGGCGGCTCGTCCTCGTAATGCCGGATCCGAGCCTCCCCCTGCCGTAGCAGCGACGCGGCCCCGGCCGGATTGTCCCGCAGGAGGTGCGTCAGCCCCACGGTGAGCTGCGCCAAGCCCTGCCACAGCGTCCGCTCGTCGGCCGGCGCCGACTTCCACGTGCCCTCCAGCACCTCGTGCGCATGGAACGGATACCCGTGGTCGAGCAGCCGCTGCGCCTCGGTGATCGCCTCGTCGGGATCGAGCTGCAGGTCCTCCGGGACCCGTTCGACCCCCTCCTCGCCGTAGGGCAACGGGCGCCCCAGCGCGTCGCGCGGGCGGGCGTTCTGCGGTTTGCCGTCGACGGTTCGATCCCGTTCAGCCATGCACCCAGCGTAAACCGGCAGCGCCGACGCGACCCTGCTTCTCGCGGGCCCCGTCGACCGCGTAGGCCAGCTCGTCGCGCAGCAGCTCCGGGGTGGCCGGGCAGACGTGGGTGTGGTGGCCGGTCCGGAACAGGTACCGCCCGTCGCCCGCGACGTCGAACCAGCCGAGATCGGTGACCGGTGTGAAGTGCAGACCGTCCGGTGAGCACAGCACCCGCACGCTGCCGGTCCCGGACCGCGGATCGGTCAGCAGCCGCCGCAACCGGACGGCCGGGGGCGCCTGCGCGGTCCGGAGCACCTGCGTCGGGTGCGCGAACTCCGCCACTTCCGCGGTGGGTGCCGACAGCGCCGGCGCCGTACCCGGGGGCGCGCCGGGTAGGCACTGCACGATCGCTTCCGCCAGCGTGTACGCCGCGGTCGCCGTCACGACGAGCTCGCCGGCACGGCCCGGTTCCTGCCGCGCCAGAACCGCGGAGTCGTGCCTGATGCATCCCCGCAGCCGCAACTCGGAGCCCTCCGAGACCTGCCCGTACACCTCGACGGCGACCTCCGCGTACCGCATCGTCGCTATCGCCGCGGTGAGCCGCTCGTCGGGATTCGCGCGCCGCCACCGGTGGGCCGCCTCCAGGTTCGCGGCATGCTCGTCCTCCCACAGCGCGGTGGAGCGGTAGCGCAGAGGAAACGGAATCTGGTCGAGTCCCGTCGCGGTCCACAGGGCCAGGAACCGGTCGGGAGTGAGCCGCCACGTCATGCCGGATCGACCCCCAGTACCGGCGGCGCGGTGAGCGGCATCGGACCGATGAGCTCGTTCCCGTTGTCGGCGCCCACCAGATAGCTGGGCACCGTGCGGGCGGCCTCGTCGTCGCGTGCGGAGCGCGCCGGAGCGCCCAGCATGCCCGGGTACATGCCGCCCGGGCGGGCCGACCCGGCGCGGGTGCCGGCGCCCGACGTCGCCGGGTTCGTCGTTCCGTTCGCGACCGGAAGGCCCCCGACGGGTCCGAGCCCACCGGGGGCGGAAGTGCCGGAACCGCCCGGGCCGCCCCCACCGCCGAGGCCTCCGGACGTCGATCCGCCGGGCATGCCCGGAGGTGCACCCGAGCCCGGGTAACGCTCCGGACCCGACGTCGCGCCGGCCGTCGTCGTCGCGGCCGGGGTGGTGGCTGCAGGCTCGGCCCCGCCTCGCGCCGGGCCGCCCGGGTCTGCTTCCCCTTCCGTCGCGGGGGTGCCGCCGGACGGGACATCCGTGACCTGGCCGGCGCCCGTGACCCGCCCGGCGTCGGTGCCGGCCACCGAGTCCGGGGACCCGGCGCCACCGCCCCGGCCGTCTGCGTTGCCCGAGGGGTGGCGCGACAGGTCTGCCCCGACCGGACCGGATCCTGCCGTCGCCTCGTGCGGCGACGGCAGGACCGGAACCGCCGTGCCGGATTCCCGGTAGTGCGGGACGTAGAGCGATTCCATGACGCGTACCGCCTCGGCGTGTGCCGCCTCCGCCGCCCGCGCGAACTCGGCCGTGTCCTGGGGCACCACCACGCCCAACGGCATCGGAATCTGCGCCGGCGGTGGTTGCACGTTGTTCCGCACAGCCGAAGCGACCTCCGATGCCGCAGCGAGTTTGGTCGACACCGCAAGCAGCGCGGCCACGAGTTGCTCGCTCGACCTCGCGAAGGAGCGGGTCGCCGCCACGGCGTGCCGCGCTGCGTCACCATCCCAGCCCTCGGCAATCTTGTTGCAGATCATCTGGGTTCCGAAGATGAAGCCGACGCTCATGTCGGTCGCGATCTTGCGCCAGCTCTCCGCCAGGCTTCGCATCGCGCCCGGGTCCATACTCTGGACGTCTCGATAGATGGCGTCGTGCTCCATGCTGTGGAAGTTCTCGAATGCGGTGGCATAGTCGGGATCGAAGCTGCCTTCGAGCCGTGCCACCAGCCTGGTGTGCCAGTCCGCCAGCGCGCCGACCCGCTCCGGCACCCGATGCTCGAGCAGCGGTTCGAGCATCGCCTCGACCGGATTCTCGTTCTCCGGCACCCTATTCGGTGCTTCCGCTCACGGTCGTGACGTGCTGCGCCCTGCGTCTTCCGGCGCCGTGCGAAACACAAAGTGACGTGTCCATGGAGTCCCCCCGATTCCGTGGTAGTGCGCAGCATCGTAGCGGACCGGGCGATCTTGTGGCGAGTCGCACCGAGGAACGAACGTCATCAGCCATCCGCGCGTTTCCCAGTCATGCGCTCCCCCAATTGTGTTCGCGGACGACTGGCACCCGCGCGGATACAGCACGACTCGTGGAATTCTCCGGGTTCCGGAGTGGTGTGCAGTGGTGGCGGGTGGTTCTACAGGTGCCGCGGGCGTGACGGCGGTGCACGCGCTGATTGCCGCCGCGACGAGGGCGACGATCCATCCGTGAGTGCGCTGCGGTCGTCGCCGCCCTCGTTGGCACGCGACATCGATTGCGTGCGCGGACGACCGACGGCCACGCAAACATTGCCCCCCGCCCATGGACCCCCCGATCCGTCGTGTGGGGACAGATGCTAGCGGACGGCGCCCACGAGCCGGAGGGCGAGATCGGAGTAGAGGTGCGCGATGGCGTGGGGCTCGTTGTAGCGGCCGGAGGGGTACCAGCGGCAGATGTCGACGCACAGCGACATCAGGGCAAGGGTGACGCCCTCGGTGTCGGGGACGGTGAACTCACCCGAGGCGACGCCGGCGTCGACGATGGTGCGGACGACCTGGGTGGTCCGCCGGCGCAGGCCGGTGATGACGCGGTAATGCTCGGGCGTCAGGGCGGTGAGCTCGTACTGGACGACGCGGGCGCGGCGGTGGTGCTCGGCCTGCCACTCGGCGAACCGGCCGATGACGGTGGCGAGCCGGGTGGTGGCGTCCTCGCCGGCGAGGTCGGCGTCGCGCACGACCTCGAGGGCCAGGTCGTGGCCCTCGTAGCTGATCGCGTAGAGCAGCTCCTCCTTGGACCTGTAGTGGGGGTACATCGCGGCCGGGCTCATGTCGAGGCGGGCGGCGATGAGCCTGGTGGTGGTGCCGCCGTAGCCGTTCTCGGCGAACACCTCGACGGCCGCCTCGCGTAGGCGGGCCGCGGCCTTCGATCCGCTGATCACCGCGTCCCTCGATGTGCTCACGTCCTGCTCCCGTTCCTGCTACGGCCCTGGTTGACAAGATAGCGGCCGCGGTTCACTATAAGCGCACGCTTAGAAAATAAGCAGATGCTTACAGATTTGAGGAGCGGTTGATGCGACGCACCCTGTACGGCCCCGATCACGAGGCGTTCCGCGAATCGGCGCGCGAGTTCGTGAACCGGTTCGTCATGCCCCGTGCGGAGGAGCTCATCGAACGTCACGAGATTCCCCGTGACATCTGGATCGAGGCCGGCAAGGCCGGCTTCCTGGGACTCGAGATCCCGGAGCGTTTCGGTGGCATGGAGGCGAACGACTACCGCTTCAACGCCATCCTCGGCGAGGAGTTCGCCCGCGCGAACATGGCGCTGTCGTCGTCGATGGGCATCCACTCGGACATCACCGTCCCCTACATCGTCCACCTGGGCAACGAGGAGCAGCGTGAGCGCTGGCTGCCGCGCTGCGCCACCGGTGAGCTCATCTGCGCCATCGGCATGACCGAGCCTTCCGGCGGCTCCGACCTCGCGAACCTGAAGACCACCGCCGTGCGCGACGGTGACGACTGGATCCTCAACGGCGCCAAGACCTTCATCACCAACGGTTACAACTGCGACCTCGTCGTCGTCGCGGCCCGGACCGACCCCTCGAAGGGCGCGAAGGGCATCTCCCTGTTCGCCGTCGAGCGCGGCATGGAGGGCTTCGAGAACGGCCGCAAGCTGGACAAGGTCGGCCAGCCCGAGGCCGACACCGCGGAGCTGTTCTTCAAGGACGTCCGCGTCCCGCACGCCAACCTCATCGGCGAGGAGGGCATGGGCTTCATCTCGATGATGAAGATGCTGCCGCAGGAGCGACTCGGCTCCGCGGTCAACAACGTGCACCACGCCAAGCACATCCTGCTCGAGACCATCGAGTACGCGAAGGAGCGCAAGGCGTTCGGCCAGGCCATCGGCGCCATGCAGTACAACAAGTTCCTGCTCGCCGAGCTGATCACCAAGATCGAGGTCGCCGAGGCCTACGTCGACCAGGCCGTCGAGGCCCACGCCGACGGCAAGCTCACCGCCGTGGACGCCGCCAAGGCCAAGTGGTGGACCGCGCAGACGCAGTCCGAGGTTCTGGACGCGTGCGTGCAGATCCACGGTGGCTACGGCTTCATGAACGAGTACCGTGTGGCTCGTGCATGGAAGGACGCCCGCGTCACCAAGATCTGGGCCGGCACCAACGAGATCATGAAGGAACTCATCGGCCGCGATCTGGGCCTGTAGAGACTCGAAGCGTCAACACAAAACAAGGAGCACGTGATGCCCGAAGCTGTGATTGTGTCCGCCGCCCGTTCTCCCATCGGGCGGGCGATGAAGGGGTCGCTCAAGACGGTGCGCCCGGACGACCTGGCCACCCAGATGGTCGCCGCCGCCCTGGCGAAGGTGCCGGAGCTGGACCCCGCCCAGATCGACGACCTGATGCTCGGCTGCGGCCAGCCCGCCGGCCAGTCCGGGTTCAACATCGCCCGCGTCGTCGCGGTGCAGCTGGGCTACGACTTCCTGCCCGGCGTGACCGTCAACCGCTACTGCTCGTCGTCGTTGCAGACCACCCGCATGGCGCTGCACGCGATCAAGGCCGGCGAGGGCGAGGTGTTCGTCTCCGCGGGTGTCGAGTCCGTCTCCAGCTTCGTCACCGGCAACGCCGACGGCCTGCCGAACACCAAGAACCCGCTCTTCGCCGACGCCGAGGCCCGCACCGCCACGCTCGCCGAGGGCGGCACCGCGTGGACCGACCCGCGCAGCGAGGCCCTGCTGCCCGACGTGTACATCGCGATGGGTCAGACCGCGGAGAACGTCGCCTCGATGACCGGCATCTCCCGCGAGGACCAGGACCGGTGGGGCGTGCGGTCGCAGAACCGGGCCGAGGAAGCCATCAAGTCCGGCTTCTTCGAGCGCGAGATCAGCCCCGTCACCCTGGCCGACGGCACCGTCGTGACCACCGACGACGGCCCGCGGCCCGGCACCACCTACGAGGCCGTCAGCCAGCTCAAGCCGGTCTTCCGCCCCGACGGCACCATCACCGCGGGCAACGCCTGCCCGCTCAACGACGGCGCCGCGGCCCTGGTGATCATGTCCGACACCAAGGCCAAGGAGCTGGGCCTGACCCCGCTGGCGCGGATCGTCTCGACCGGCGTGTCCGGCCTGTCGCCGGAGATCATGGGTCTGGGCCCGATCGAGGCCGTCAAGAAGGCTCTCGCCCACGCCGGCAAGACCATCTCCGACATCGACCTGTTCGAGATCAACGAGGCGTTCGCCGTGCAGGTGCTCGGCTCCGCCCGGGAGCTCGGCATCGACGAGGACAAGCTCAACGTCTCCGGTGGGGCGATCGCCCTCGGCCACCCGTTCGGCATGACCGGGGCGCGGATCACCGCCACCCTGCTCAACAACCTGCAGACCCACGACAAGCAGTTCGGCGTGGAGACCATGTGCGTCGGTGGCGGCCAGGGCATGGCGATGGTGCTCGAGCGTCTGAGCTGATCGTTCCCTAGGACCGGGAAGACGGATGAGGCGCGGTCGCGGGCCCGAAAGGGCTTGTGACCGCGCTTTTTTCGAAGGAACGATCTTGAACTCGAGCGCGAATTCATCTATACAAGTCGCGTAGGAACCAATTTTCGGAGGAGACTACCCCCATGTCCGTACTCGACAAGTTCCGACTCGACGATCGCGTCGCGATCGTCACCGGCGCGTCCTCCGGCCTCGGCGTCGCCTTCGCCCAGGCCCTCGCCGAGGCCGGAGCCGACGTCGTGCTCGCGGCCCGTCGCGCGGACCGGCTCGAACATACCGCCGAACTCGTCCGTGCGGCAGGTCGCCGCGCGCTGAGCGTCGAGACCGACATCGCCGAGCCCGACCAGGCGCAACGGATGGTCGACGCCGCGGTCGAGCACTTCGGCAAGGTCGACATCCTCATCAACAACGCCGGCATCGGCACGGCCGTCCCGGCCACGAAGGAGACCCCGGAACAGTTCCGGCGCGTCATCGACATCAACCTGAACGGCTCCTATTGGGCCGCGCAGGCCGTCGGGCGCATCATGCAGCCCGGCAGCTCCATCGTCAACATCTCCTCCGTCCTGGGACTCACCACCGCGGGACTGCCGCAGGCCGCGTACGCCGCCAGCAAGGCCGGCGTGATCGGCCTGACCCGGGACCTGGCCCAGCAGTGGGGGGCACGCAAGGGCATCCGCGTCAATGCCATCGCGCCGGGATTCTTCAAGACCGAGATGACCGACGAGTACCAGCCCGGCTACCTCGACAGCATGAAGCCGCGAATCGTCCTGGGCCGTACCGGTGATCCCGCGGAGATCGCCGCCACCGCCGTGTGGCTCACCTCGGAGGCCGCCGGTTACGTCACCGGCCAGACGATTGCGGTCGACGGCGGCCTGACCATCAACTGAAGTTTCCAACCACAACAGCACGGAGGTAAGCAGTGAGCGAAACAGTCACCCGCACCGCCATCGTCACCGGGGCCGCGCGCGGCATCGGGGCCGCAGTCGCCAAGCGGCTGGCGCAGGACGGATTCCAGGTCGCGGTCCTGGACCTCGACGAGTCCGCATGCGGCGACACCGTCTCGGCCATCGAGGCCGCCGGCGGCAAGGCCCTCGCGGTGGGCGCGAACGTCGCCGACGAGCAGTCCGTCGCAGCGGCCGTGGAGAAGGTCGCGAACGAGCTGGGCGATCCCACGGTGCTGATCAACAACGCCGGCATCACCCGCGACAACCTGCTGTTCAAGATGACCGTCGACGACTGGGACGCCGTGATGAACGTGCACCTGCGGGGTGCGTTCCTCATGTCCCGGGCGACGCAGAAGTACATGGTGGAGGCCAAGTTCGGCCGCATCGTCAACCTGTCGAGCACCTCCGCGCTGGGCAACCGCGGTCAGGTCAACTACTCCGCCGCCAAGGCCGGCATGCAGGGCTTCACCAAGACCCTCGCGATCGAGCTCGGCAAGTACGGCGTCACCGCCAACGCGATCGCCCCCGGCTTCATCGAGACCGAGATGACCGCTGCGACGGCCGAGCGCGTCGGCATGTCGTTCGAGGACTTCAAGGCCGCCGCGGCCTCGCAGATCCCCGTCGCCCGCACCGGAAAGCCCGACGACATCGCGCACACCGCCTCGTTCCTCGCGAGCGAGGGTGCGGGATTCGTGTCGGGTCAGGTCATCTACGTCGCCGGCGGTCCGAAGGACTGACGGCGGGGACCGATCCACGACGACGCCGTGCGTCCTCCCCCCTGCGGGAGGACGCACGGCGTCGTCGTCTGTGCGGTCGGTTACAGCTGCCGGGCCGTCTGCCGGCGGTGCAGAAGCCAGCACGCGCCCGCGATCGCGGCGGTGAGCGCGCCCGTCGCGACGAGCTGGGTGCGGGCGGCCGCGTCGAACAGTGCGAGCACGGCGATGCCGGCGAGCAGGCCGAGCGTCGCATACGACAGGTACGGGAAGCCCCACATCTTCAGCGGCAGGGCGTCTTCGGTCCCGTCGCGACGGGCCCGCCGGCGCAGCACGAGGTGCGAGACCGCCACGAACGTCCACAGCACGAGGATGGTCGAGCCCACCGCGTTGAGCAGCAGCGGCAACACCTTGTCGGGACGCACGTAGTTGAGTGCGACGGTGACGAATCCGAATGCGACCGAGGCGAGGACCGCGTTGCGGGGCACTCCG
Source organism: Rhodococcus sp. 14C212 (assembly GCF_011058195.1). Lineage (NCBI taxonomy): Bacteria > Bacillati > Actinomycetota > Actinomycetes > Mycobacteriales > Nocardiaceae > Rhodococcus > Rhodococcus sp. 14C212. The sequence continues at coordinate 44,237 of NZ_JAALEH010000023.1, forward strand.
TTGGCGGCCACCCGGCCGAACGCCGGGTAGGCCGAACCGCGTTGCGAGAGCGAGTAGATCATCCGCGAGGCGCTGAAGAGCATCGCGTTGAGCGAGGACAGCAGCGCCACCACCACGATCACGGTCATCACGGCGGCCGCCCCCGGCACCGCGCCGGCGTTCAGCACCGCGACGAACGGGCCCGTGACGAGATCCTCGGACGTCCACGGCAGCACCGTCACCATGATCAGGACCGAGCCGATGTAGAAGACCAGGATTCGCCAGATCAGCGTGCGCACCGCGCGGCCGACGTTGCGACGCGGGTCGGAGGTCTCGGCGGCCGCGATGGCGATGATCTCGGTGCCGCCGAACGCGAACACCACGATGAGCAGGCCCGCGGCGATACCGGCGATACCGGTGGGCGCGAAGCCGCCGTGCGCGGTGAGGTTCGCGAACCCGGTGCTGTCGAAGGCGGGCACCCACCCGGCGATCATCGCGACGCCGATCACCAGGAAGGCGACGATGGCGACGATCTTCAGTGCCGCGAACCAGAATTCGACCTCGCCGAACCGGCGCACCCCGACGAGGTTCACGCCGGTGAGCACCACCATGAAGAACAGGGCCGCCGCCCATTGCGGGATCCCGGGAATCGAGGCGGCGGTGATGGCGGCGGCGCCGGTCGCCTCCGCCGCGATCACGATGACCACCTGGATCCAGTACAGCCAGCCGATGGTGCGGCCGGCGACGGAACCGAGGGCGTTCTCCGCGTGCACGGAGAAGGCGCCGCTCGCGGGGTTCGCGGCCGCCATCTCGCCCATCATCCGCATGATGAGGACGACGAGAGCCGCGGCGGCGAGGAACGAGACGAGGATCGCCGGGCCCGCGACGGCGATGCCGGCGCCGGAGCCGACGAACAGCCCCGCGCCGATCGCGCCGCCGAGGCTCATCATCACCAGCTGCCGCGGCCGCATCGCCTGGTGCAGCATCGCCCGCGGCGCGGGCTCGGTGGTGGTGGCCGGCGTGGTGGCCAGGGTGTCAGTCATCGATGCGCTCCCCGGCCGGCACCAGCTGGTCGAGGGCGATCTCGAACGCGGTGGCCGCGACGCCCGTATGGTCGGCGCAGCGGTCGTGGCAGCGCTGCAGCGCACCCGCGACGGTGTCCGAGACGTCGCCGAAGATCGCCGCGTCCGAGACCTCCACGTCACCCTCCATGAGCTGGGCGAAGGCGCGGGCCATGCCGCTGTTGGCGATGAAGTCGGGGATCACGGAGACGGACTTGTCCGCGTGCTCGTAGGTGGGGCCGTAGAAGATCTCGTCGTCGGCGAACGGCACGTTGGCTCCGCTGGCGATCACCTCGAGGCCGGCCGCGACCATACGGTCGACCTGTTCGCGGGTGACCAGGCGGGAGGCCGCGCACGGGAGGAAGATCTCGGCGCCGAGGTCCCAGATCGCGTCGTGCACCTCGGTGAAGGGACGCATCCGGTCGCTGCGGAGCGCGTTGCCGTCCTTGGTCAGCAGCAGCGTGCGCACCTCGTCGAAGTCGAGACCGGCCGTGTCGAGGATGCCGCCGTCGCGGTCGATGATGCCGACCACGCGAGCCCCGGCCTGCGCCAGGTAGTAGGCCGCGGCCGCGCCGACGTTGCCCCAGCCCTGGACGATGACCCGCTTACCCCCGAGCTCCCGATTGCCGGCGGGGTCGCCGTAGATGCGGTAGTGGTGGCGCACCGACTCGGCGACGCCCCAGCCCGTGATCAGATCGGCCACCGTGTACTTCGCATCCGGCGCCGGGGTGAACCGGGTGTCCTCGACGACCTTCGCGACGCCGAGCCGCAGCTGCCCGACCCGCTGGACGCGTTCGCGGTCGTCCGCCGCGAAGTGCCCGTTGACGACGCCCTCCTGCGGATGCCACAGCCCGTTGCTCTCGGTGAGCGGCACGACCTCGGTCATCTCGTCGACGTTCAGGTCGCCGCCGGTGCCGTAGTAGGCGCGCAGCAGCGGCGCGACCGCCCGGAACCAGCGCCGCAGCACGCCGTCCTTGCGCGGGTCGGAGGGGTCGAAGTCGATGCCGGACTTGGCGCCGCCGATGGCCGGACCGGAGACGGTGAACTTGACTTCCATCGTCTTCGCCAGCGACTCGACCTCGCGGCGGTCGAGGCCGCGGCGCATCCGCGTGCCGCCACCGGCAGCGCCGCCGCGCAGCGAGTTGATGACGACCCAGCCGCGGGCGGTGGTCTCGGTGTCGTGCCACTCGAAGACGATCTCGGGGGCCTTGTCCTCGAAACGGGTCAGCAGGTTCTTCATGTCTTCTCTCGGGTGTCGGGACGGTGCGATGCCCGGGGAGCGGGCGAATGAAGAAGACTGTGACCGTGGTTACAAAGGAGGCGCAAGTGCGGCCTGTGCTACTGGTCAGGCTGAAGAGCTGTAGCGCAGCCGCTCGTTGTTTTTCTGTGCAGGGTGCAGAGTTGTTTCGACGTTTTCGGCGGGCGAGGGGGGCAGGGCCGACCTTCAGCTCTCCCGACGGTAGGCGGGCGCTTTGGCGGTTTTGCCCGGCTGCAGCGTGCGGAGCAGCGGCATGGCCCGGTACCGCACCACCTCCGACAACACCATCACGCTGGTCGACCGGGCGACGATCGACGACCGGTTCAGTTCGATCAGCGTCTGCTGCAGACCGAGGTGGGAGTCCGCGGCTATCCGGCACAGAATGTCGCCGGCGCCGGTCGTCGCGAACGCCTCGAGCACCCCGGGAATCGCTTCGAGGACATCGGTGATCGCTTCGAGCGCACCCTGGACGATCTCCATCGTCACGAATGCCTGGACCTCGAATCCGGCGGCCGCCAGGTCCAGCCGTGGTTCGTAGCCGGCGATGATCCCGGACTCCTCGAGTCGGCGCAGCCGTGCCGAGACCGTCGCGCGCGCCACCCGCAACCTCCGGGACAACTCCAGGGCGCCGATCTTCGGATCCGTGTGCAGCGTGTCCAGGAGCGCGAAATCCAACTCGTCCAGCTGCACGGCGTCACGCATGGCCGTTCCTTCCGAAGAGGCGGCGGAAACTGTGCCGATTGTATAGCGGCTCGCCCGGCAGCCCGCATTTTCCAGTCAGGTCGATCAGCTGGGAGAGGGGAGATTGCACCGTCGCCGCGACGGGGTTTTTCCTGGTGACACACGACACACCGATGGCGCCGCGTCCGGCGGCAGGAGGAATCGCCATGACTCTCGAGTTCACCCTCACCGACAGCGAGAAGCTCGCCCAGCTGAACCCCGAGGAACTGCGACAGCTCGTCGGCCTCGTCGAGTACGACGCCGAGCGGGACCCGTTCCCCGTCAGCGGCTGGGACGCGGTGGTGTGGGTGGTGGGCAACGCCACCCAGGCCGCGCACTACTACCAGTCCGCGTTCGGGATGGAACTGATCGCCTACTCCGGTCCCACCACCGGCAACCGCGACCACCACGCCTACGTCCTGCGCAGCGGGGCGGTGCGGTTCGTGGTCAAGGGTGCGGTCGATCCGGACAGCCCGCTCGTCGAGCATCATCGCCGGCACGGCGACGGCGTCGTGGACATCGCGCTGCAGGTGCCCGACGTCGACAAGTGCATCGCGCACGCCCGGGCCCAGGGCGCGACGGTCCTCGAGGAGCCGTACGAGATCAGCGACGAGTACGGCACGGTGCGGCTCGCCGCGATCGCCACCTACGGCGAGACGCGCCACACGCTCGTCGACCGCTCCCGCTACACGGGCCCGTATCTGCCCGGCTACGTGGAGAAGTCGTCGACCTACCGCAAGCGCGACGGCGCGCCCAAGCGGATCTTCCAGGCCCTCGACCACGTGGTCGGCAACGTCGAGCTCGGTCACATGGACGAATGGGTGGGCTTCTACAACCGCGTCATGGGCTTCACCAACATGGCCGAGTTCATCGGTGACGACATCGCCACCGACTACTCGGCCCTGATGAGCAAGGTGGTCTGCAACGGCAACCATCGCGTCAAGTTCCCGCTCAACGAGCCGGCCGTCGCGAAGAAGCGCTCGCAGATCGACGAGTACCTCGACTTCTACCGTGGTCCCGGCGCGCAGCACCTGGCGCTGGCCACCAACGACATCCTGACCGCCGTCGACCGGCTCCGCGAGGAGGGCGTGGAGTTCCTCGCCACCCCCGACGCCTACTATGAGGACCCCGAGCTGCGCGCGCGGATCGGGAACGTGCGGGTGCCGATCGAGGAACTGCAGAAGCGTGGCATCCTCGTCGACCGGGACGAGGACGGTTACCTCCTGCAGATCTTCACCAAGCCGATCACCGATCGCCCGACGGTGTTCTTCGAGCTGATCGAGCGGCACGGTTCGCTCGGCTTCGGCAAGGGCAACTTCAAGGCCCTGTTCGAGGCGATCGAGCGCGAGCAGGCGGCGCGCGGCAACTTCTGACCTGGCGCGCGGCGGGTCAGGAGATCCGGCTGACCTGCTCCCGCAGCGCGTGCTCGGTCCGTCGGACGATCGTGCCCACCAGCGGCTCGATGAGCAGTCCCGCCGCCCGGCCCGCCGCGCCGCCGGGCAGCCGGTAGCCGAAGTCGACGGCGAGGCGCATGCGACCGTCGCCCAGGTCGTCGAACTGCCACGACGACAGGGTGCGGAAGCCGGAGATCGAGCTCAGCACGATCCGATGGTTGTCCTCCCACTCGACGATCTCGAGCCGGGAGTCGAAGGTGGCCGGCCCGATCCGCATGCTCGCGTCGAAGCGCGCGCCCACGCCGCGGACCCGATCACCCACGGGCTCGAAGCGGGTGACTCCGAACATCCACTCCGGGACAGTGTGGTGATCGGCGACGTAGGCGAAGGCGGCCTGACGGTCCACGAGCGCCACCCCGTCGTGGCGCACGTGGATCATGCGGCGATCGTCAATCATACGGCGGAACCTCCGCCGGTGAACCTAGCGGACTTGCTCGCGTCTCCGGAATCCGCCCGCGCAACTGTGCGGGCGGATTCCGGACGAACGCGTGAATCTCCTTGTCCCCCAGATGCTTTTCCCCCGACGTGCGTGGAGTCGCTCACGGATGGGGCGCGATGCCGAACAGTAGTGCCTCGATCCCGGCCCGGAATGCGGCGTCGTTGTCGACGGGTGTGGCACCGGCGGTCCCGTCCGCGGAGGCGAGCAGGCCGGCCAGGTGGGGATAGTCGCCGTGGGCCAGCATGGCGGTGATGTGCTCGGCGCCGCCCCCGGCGGTGGGGGCGGACAATCCCGCCGCCTCCTGCGCGGCGAAGGTGGTGACCCACCCAGACAGCAGGGCGATTCCCATCATCGTCGCGGTGGCGTCGAGCCCGGTCGGCGCGAGGGCGCCGACCATGTGGTCGAGATAGCGCATCGAGTGCGGACCCAGTGTCGTCGGGCCCACGGTGCTCAACCACGGATGCCGGCGGTGCAGCTGCCGGGCCTGTTCCGCGAGGGCGAGGACGTCGGTCCGCACGTCCCCGGTCAGGGTCGGGTATCGGTACTCCGCGGCGACGCGGTCGACCATGAGAGCGACGAGATCGTCCTTGCCTCCGACGTAGCGGTAGAGCGAGGCGGCCGCCGTCCCGAGTTCCTGCGCGACGCGCCGCATCGAAACGGCACGCAGCCCGCCCGCGTCGGCGAGGCCGACGCATGCGTCGGCGAGCTGCTCGAGCGTGTAGGCAGGGCGCGGTCCGGGCCTGGTGTCGTCGGCTCGTAACCACAGCGAGGTCGAGGGTTCGGCATGCGGCATGGGTGCCAGCATGCACCACACGGAGAGTTGCGAACGACGTTCGCAGACGCGTACGGTGTAATTGCGAACACTGTTCCCAGTTGTGGAGGTCGGAATGACGGTTCTGGAAGCCGAGGCGCTCACCAGGCGGTACGGCAGCCACATCGTGGTCGACGGGCTGAACCTGGAGGTGCCCGCGGGTCGGGTGCACGCGCTGCTCGGCCCCAACGGCTCGGGCAAGACCACGACCGTGCGGATGCTGGCGACCCTGCTGCGACCGACCTCCGGCAGCGCCAGGATCCTCGGTCACGACACCGTCCGCGAGGCTGCCCAGGTCAAGCGCAACATCGGCTTCGTCGGCCAGTACCACGCGGTCGACCCTCGCCTCACCGGCGCCCAGAACCTGACGATGGTTGCCCGCCTGAACGGGTACGGCGCCCGGGACGCCCGCCGGCACGCGGCCGACCTGCTCGAGCGCTTCGACCTGACCGACGCCGCGGCCCGGCAGGTGCACACGTACTCCGGCGGCATGCGACGGCGGCTCGACATCGTCGCGGGCATGGTCGTCCGTCCCGCGGTGCTCTTCCTCGACGAGCCCACCACCGGCCTCGATCCCCACAGCCGAAACGAGATCTACCGGTACGTCCGGTCTTTCGTGGAGGACGGCACCACCGTCGTGCTCACGACTCAGTACCTCGAGGAGGCCGAGCGGCTGGCGGACACGGTCACCATCCTCGACGCCGGTCGGGTCGTCGCCACCGGGACGCCGGACGCGATAACCCGCACCGTGGGCAGCGGCCTCGACGTCGTCGTGCTCGATCCGCACCGGCGGAGCGACGTCGCCGCGATCGTCGGACGATTCGGCGGAAGGCCCGTCGACTCGCCGGCCCGGGACGGGAATGCGCTGCTGCGGCTGACGTTCGGATTCGACGGTGAGCCGGCCGCCCTGTTGCCGATCCTGCGTGCCCTCGACGCGGAAGGCATCGCGGTGCAGGACATCGGCCGCCGGCGCGCCACCTTGGACGACGCCTTCCTCGCACTCACCGGCCGCCCGACCGAAGGGATTTCCGCATGACCGCCCCCACCGTCACCCGCACCGTCTCGTCGGCGGCGGGTGCCTGGATTCTGTTCCTGCGCGTGGCCGCGACGTACCGGAACTCGCCCGGCCTGCTCGCGGTGACCCTTGCGGCACCGCTGGGAATGATGCTGCTGTTCGGCTTCGTGTTCGGCGGCGCGCTCGCCGGCGGATCCGACGCTCCCGCCTACCGGTCGTACCTGACGCCCGGAGTCCTCGTCCTCGTCGCGGCCATGGGGCTCGTCGTCACCGCGTCGACCGTGAACGCCGACCTCCGCAGCGGTCTGACGGATCGGCTGCGGGCCCTGCCCGTCCCGCCGGTCGCGGTGCCGGCGGGCCTTGCACTCGCGGAGACGGTGACCGGCGCCGCGGCGCTGGTGGCGATGGCCGCCGTGGGATTCCTCGCGGGATGGCGGGTCGACGCCACCCCTGCCGACGTGGCGCTTGCCGTGCTGCTGCTGCTCGCGTTCCGGTTCGCGCTCGCGTGGCTCGGGATTGTGCTCGGCGCCTCGATCCGCGACGAGCAGATGCTGCAGCAGGTGGCGCCGCTGATCTTCGGGGCGGTGATGTTCTCCAACGTCTTCGTCCCCACCGAGACGATGCCGGCCGTGGTCGCGACGATCGCCGAATGGAACCCCGTCAGCGCCGTGGTCGCGGCCCTGCGGCAGTTGTTCGGATCCGGGACGACGGTCGCCGCCGACGCGGCCTGGCCCATGCAGCATCCGGTCGTCGCGGCCTTCGCCTGGACGGCGGTGATCGTTGCCGTGTCCGTGCCGGTCGCCGTGCGACGGTACGCATCCTCCCGCTGACCGGAGCCGTGCCGGCGCAGCGGGACTCGTCGCTCAGGCGACGTGGCCGAGGTTCGAGCGCAGCGCCTGCTCGGTCTGGCGGATCGCGGTGCCCACCACCGGTTCGATGAGTTTGCCGAGCGCCCGTCCGGCCAGGCCGCCGGGGAGCTGGTAACCGAAGTCGACGTCGAGGCGGACTCGGCCGTCGCCGAGATCGGCGAGTTCCCACCACGAGGAGGTGCGGAACCCGGCGATGGAGTCGAGGACGATCCTGCGGTCGAGTTCCCAGTCGACGATCGCCAGGCGTGAATCGAGGCCCTTCGGGCCGATCTGCATGGTGGCGTCGAAGATCGCGCCGATGCCGTTGACCTGCGATCCCACCGGTTCGAAGCGGTGGACGCCGTACATCCATTCGGGGACCGTGCGGTGATCGTCGAGGTAGGCGAAGGCCACCTCGAGGGGAACCTCCGCAACGGCGCTGTGGCGGATGTGGATCATCGTGTACCTCCATGGGGGTATTACCGTTACCCACGGTATCAGGCAACTCCCGTCCCCGGGAGATCCCCAAAGTCGTCCATGCGGACGCTCGTCCTGATCTACTCATGGTGACACAGTTCACAGTGGATCCGGTGGGAGGGTGTGTGAAGACCAAGGCTGCGGTGATCAAAGGCCTCAATCAGCCGTGGGAGATCGAGGAGATCGACCTCGGAGACCCGGTCGCCGGCGAAGTACAGGTACGTCTGGCTGCTTCCGGGCTGTGCCATTCCGACGAACATCTACGCTCCGGCGCGACGCCGATGGCGTCCTTCCCCGTCCTCGGCGGGCACGAGGGCGCCGGCGTGGTCACCAAGGTCGGACCGGGAGTGACCAACATCCGGGAGGGCGACCACGTGGTGCTCGCCTTCATCCCCGCGTGCGGGCGATGCCGCGCGTGCGCGAAGGGCCTGCAGAACATCTGCGACGAGGGGGCGAACCTCCTCACCGGGCAGGCGATCGCCGACAAGACGCACCGGGTGACCCTCAATGGTGATCCGGTCATCCAGATGTGCCTGCTCGGCACGTTCGCGCCCTACGTCACCGTGCACGAGGCCTCGGTCATCAAGATCGAGGACGACATTCCGCTCGACAAGGCCGCCCTGCTCGGCTGTGGCGTTGCCACGGGCTGGGGATCCGCGACGGCGATCGGCGGAACCAGGGTGGGTGACTCCGTCGTCGTGATCGGCATCGGCGGCGTGGGCATCAACGCGGTGCAGGGGGCCGCGCACGCGGGTGCCCGGCACGTCGTCGCCATCGACCCGGTGGAGTTCAAGCGGGATCAGGCCAAGAAGTTCGGGGCAACACACACGTTCGCCTCCATCGAGGAGGCGCTGCCGGTGATCGGCGAGATCACCTGGGGTGCGATGGCCGACGTCACGATCATCACCGTCGGAGAAATCCACGGCGACATCATCGCCCCGTCCATGGCGCTGACCGGCAAGGGCGGCCAGGTGGTCGTGGTGGGTATGGGCAGCGCCGCCGACACCCAGGTGACGCTGAGCCTGTTCGAGCTGACCCTGCTGCAGAAGCGCCTGCAGGGCGCGATCTTCGGTGGGGTCGGCCCGCGCTCGCAGATCCCGAAGCTGCTCGACCTCTACCGCAGCGGACAGCTCGAACTCGACAAGCTGGTCACCAAGACATACCGGCTCGAGGACATCAACGACGGCTACGCCGACATGCACGAGGGCCGGAACCTCCGGGGCATGGTGCTCTACGGCGACGACGACTACTGACGGGAGCGGGCACCGCGATCCGGGGGCGGGCCGGCCGGCGGTGACGTTCGGCCGGCCCGCCGGCGGTGACGTTCGGCCGGCCGGGGTCGCCTACGGTGATGCCATGGAAACGCGTGAGGAAGCCGTCGAATCGGGATCGTGGCGGCAGTACGGGCCGTCGACCCTGCCCAAGCCGCTCGAGGCCGCCCTCGAGGCGTTCGCCGAGCGCGGTTACGACGGCACCTCGATCCGGGAGATCGCCGCCCGGGCCGGGCTGTCGGTGCCGGGCCTGTACCACCACTATCCGTCGAAGCAGGCGGTGCTGGTCTCGCTGACGACGGCGGTGATGGGCGACCTCCTCGACCGCAGCCGACGGGCTCTGGCGGAGGCCGGACCCACGGCCTCCGAGCGGTTCGACGCGGTCGTCGAGTCCCTGCTGCGGTTCCACATGTTCCGGCGCAATCAGGCCTTCGTCGCCTCCACCGAGATGCGCAGCATGGAACCGGACAGCCGGAAGGCCTACATCGCGTTGCGCGACGAGCAGCAGCGGATGCTCGACGAGATCGTCCGGGACGGGGTGGCGAGCGGGGAGTTCGGTACCGAGTTCCCGGAGGACGCGAGCCGGGCGGTGACCACCATGTGCGTCGCCGTCGCCGGGTGGTACCGACCGGACGGGCCGCTTGCTCCCGACGAGGTCGTCCACCGCTACCTCGCCATCGCGCGCTGCGCTGTGGGCGCACGGTAGCGACTGCGCTGTGGGCGCACGGTAGGACTGCGCCGTGGGCGCACGGTAGATCGTCCGGGTTGACCGCGCGGGGTGGGGTGTGTCACGGTTGTCGTAACCGAGCGATCGATCGGTCGGGGTGAGGAGGAGGAATCGCGATGGCTGTCGATCTGACGTACCCGGAACACGTCCAGGCACTGGTGGCGAAGACCGAGGAGTTCGTCCGGGAGCACGTGCTGCCCGTCGAGGACGCCCACAACGGTGACATCACCGCCGCGGGCGGCGACGACCTGCGGGTGAAGCTGCAGCAGGCGGCCAAGGACGCCGGCGTCTTCGCGCCGCACGCGCCGGTCGAGTACGGCGGCCACGGACTCGGCATGGTCGACCGCGCCCCGGTGTTCGAGGCGGCGGGCTACTCGCTGTTCGGGCCCATCGCGCTCAACATCGCCGCCCCCGACGAGGGCAACGTGCACATGCTCGCGCACATCGCCAGCCCGGAACAGAAGGAGCAGTTCCTCGCTCCGCTCGCCCACGGCGACGTGCGGTCCGGATTCGCGATGACCGAACCGGCACCCGGCGCCGGGTCCGACCCCAACGCGCTCACCACCCGCGCCGAGAAGGTCCCCGGCGGCTGGAAGATCAACGGCCGCAAGTACTTCATCACCGGAGCCGACGGCGCGGGCTTCTTCATCATCATGGCCCGCACCTCCGGCGAACCCGGACAGCGCGGCGGGGCCACGATGTTCCTCGCCCCCGCCGACACCCCGGGCCTGACCGTCGGCCGGCACATCGACACCATCGACCGCGCCATGATCGGCGGTCACTGCGAGGTGTTCTTCGAGGACCTGTTCGTGCCGGATTCCGCCGTCCTCGGTGAGGTCGACCAGGGCTTCGCCTACGCGCAGGTGCGGCTCGGACCCGCCCGCATGACGCACGTGATGCGCTGGCTCGGCGCGGCGCGTCGCGGCCACGACATCGCCGTCGCCCGCGTCGCCGAGCGGGAAGGTTTCGGCGGCAAGCTCGGCGACCTCGGCATGATCCAGAAGATGGTCGCCGACAACGAGATCGACATCGCTGCCACTCGCGCCCTGCTGACGCAGGCGTGCTGGGAACTCGACCAGGGCTCGCACGCATCCAACTCCACGTCCATCGCCAAGACCTTCGCGGCCGAGGCGGTGTTCCGCATCGTCGACCGGTCGATGCAGATGTGCGGCGGCCTCGGCGTCTCCGCCGACCTGCCCGTCGCGCGGCTCGCCCGCGAGGTCCGCCCGTTCCGCATCTACGACGGGCCTTCCGAGGTGCACCGCTGGGCCATCGCCAAGCGCGCCGTCGGCGCCGCGAAGAAGGCCGCCGCCGCGAAGGAGAGCCGGGCATGAAGACCGCACAGCACGAGGGACTCGACCTGAGCGCCCTGCAGCGCTATCTGGAGGACGCGGGCGTCACCCTCGACGGCGAACTGCGCGCCGAACTCATCTCCGGTGGCAAGTCGAATCTGACCTACGCGATCTTCGACGACACGTCGCGGTGGGTGCTGCGCCGGCCGCCGACGGCGGGGCTCACCCCGTCCGCGCACGACGTCGCCCGCGAGTTCCGCATCACGTCGGCGCTGCAGGGTTGCGGCGTGCCGGTCGCGCAGACCGTCGCCCTGTGCGAGGACGACTCCGTGATGGGTGCTCCGTTCACCGTCGTCGAGCACATCGCCGGCCGGGTGATCCGCACGACCGAGGACCTCGCCACCCTGAGCGACGACGAGATCGAATCGTGCACCGGCGAGCTCGTCCGCGTCCTCGCCGCCCTGCACTCGGTGGACTACGAGGCCGTCGGCCTCGGAAACCTCGGCCGCCCCGACGGGTACGTCACCCGGCAGGTGAAGCTGTGGGCGGGCCAGTGGGGCCGGGTCAAGACCCGCGACCTCGACGACCTCGATCGGCTCCACGCCGCCCTCGCCGACGCGATCCCCGCGTCGTCGGCGGCGTCGATCGTGCACGGCGACTATCGGATCGACAACACGATTCTCGATCCCGTCGACGCCGGAAAGATTGCGGCGGTGGTGGATTGGGAGCTGTCCACGCTCGGCGACCCGCTCACCGACGTCGCCCTGATGTGCGTGTACCGAAACCCCGCGCTCGATCAGGTGCTCGGCGAATCCGCCGCGTGGACCAGCCCGCGCCTGCCGTCGGCCGACGACCTCGCGCAGCGCTACGCGGTGGCGACGGGCCGCGAACTCGCCCACTGGAACTTCTACATGGGCCTGGCGAACTTCAAGCTCGCCGTCATCGCCGAGGGCATCAACCACCGCTGGCGCGTGGGGGCGACCGTCGGCGACGGCTTCGACAGGGCAGGGGAGGCCGTGCCGGTCTTCGCGGCCGCCGGCCTGGAGGCACTGCGGGGAGGCGTAGCGTGACAACCGATCTCGTGAACCCCAGCGCCCTGGTCACCGGCGCGTCCCGCGGCATCGGGCTCGGTGTCGCCACCCGTCTCGCGGAGCAGGGCTACGGTCTGACGCTCACCGCGCGCGACGAGGCGCGGCTCGACGCGGTGGCCGCCGGCCTGCGCGCGGCCGGTGCGCCGGAGGTCCGGGTCGTCGCCGCCGACCTCGGCGACCCCGAGACCGCGGCGCGCGTCGTCGCGGCGCACGAGGAGACGTTCGGCAGCATGCGGGCGCTCGTGCTCAACGCCGGCGTCGGCACCGCCGGCACCATCGCCGAGTTCCCGATGCGGCGCTTCGGCAAGACGGTGTCCGTCAACTTCGAGACCCCCTTCGCCCTGATCCAGGCATCGTTGCCGCTGCTGCGCAAGGCCGCGACCGCCGCCCCGGGCCGTGGTGCGAAAGTGGTTGCGCTGTCCTCGATCAGCGGCGTCTACGCCGAGGCCGGCCTGGCCGTGTACGGGGCGACGAAGGCGGCGCTGATCTCTCTGGTCGAGACGCTCAACGCCGAGGAGTCCGGCAACGGCGTCAGTGCGTCCGCGATCGCACCCGCCTACGTCGACACCGACATGTCCGACTGGATCAAGGACCGCATTCCCGCCGAGGAGATGCTCGAGGTGAACGACGTCGTCGAACTCGTCGACGCGGTGCTGCGGCTGTCCTCCCGTGCGGTGCTGCCGCGCCTGGTGCTCAGCCGGGCCGGGACGGACGCCTACCGGGCCTGAACCCTCACCGGCCGTTCGCGAGCGCGCGGACGGCCGGGCTGGTCGCGTGCCGGACGAACGCGCAGTCCGCGAGGCGTTCGGCCGTTCCGAGCGTGAGCGTCATGTCGACCGAGTCGGCGAGCCGGTAGGGACGGCTCTCGACGACGGAGCCGAGCACGCGGCGCAGCCGGGACACCTCCGCCCGCACCGCGACGGCGTGGTCCGGGTCGCCGTAGATGCCGTTGCTCACCTCGGTCACGGTCATTCCCTGCGGCCCCCTCAGATGCAGAAGAAGCAGGATCTCTGCGTGCCGGGCCGACAGCGAGCTGCGCCACGTCGAGTCGGCGCCGCTGACGACGACCGTCGGCGTGCCGGACAGGTCCAGTTCCATCGCGATCCGCGCCGGGCCACCCGCGGGCCGGATCAGCCAGCCGTGTGCGAGCTGCTCCGGCACGCACAGGCCGAGGCCGGGCACGCTCAACGTCCGCTCGGACGTCGGAGCCGCCACGCGCTTGGTGGCCGCGACGCCCGACGCGTGCGCCACCCACCCGTGCTCGTCGACGAGCAGCAGCGGCCCGCTCATCGAGGCGAGCACCGGCGCCGCGGCCGTGCGCAGCCGTTCGAGCCGGTTCTCGTGCAACCGCCACAGCTGCGCCTCGGCGAGCCGCACCGCCGTCTCGACGAGGGCGCTGATGGTGGGGTGCAGGGTCAGGGCAGGGCCGCTCACGTCGACGACGCCGAGGAGCTCCCCGGTGCGCGGATCGTGGATCGGTGCCGCGGTGCAGTACCAGGGGTGCTGGGACTGCTCGAAGTGCTCGGCGGAGAACAGCTGTACCGGCGCGGCCTCGGCGAGGGCCGTCCCGATCGCGTTGGTCCCCACGGTCGACTCCGTCCACCGGGCGCCTTCGGTGAATCCGAGGCTGTCGGCGCGGCTGCGCACCTTGGCCGAGCCGGCCCGCCACAGCACGATCCCGTCCGCGTCGGTCACCACCATCAACATGTGCGACGCCTCGGCCACCGAGCACACCACCTGCTCGAGGTCGCCGATCACCCCCGACAGCGGGGAATTCCGCCGGCGCCGCTCGACCTCGGCGAGCGGCAGCAGGGCCCGGGCGTTGCTGCCGTCGGGGGCGAGTCCGGCCCCGAGCACCCGCGTCCACGATCGCGCGACCACCGACCGCGGCCGCAACGGCGAACGACCGCCGCCGATGACCGCATCGTGCATGCGCGCCAGTTCGCGCGCGTATCGATGCAGGTCGGTGCCGGGTTCGATGGCGCTGAAGTTGACCACGGTCTCCATCTCTCGTCGGTCGGGTTGCGGTGAGCATATGCCCGGAGATGTGTCCGGCACCACACCCGGCGTGCGGCGGTGCCGCGGCGCAACGCACTGCAACGCTTGTTGCGGCGACGCCCGCGCTGTGTTCTGGATCACGCGCCGGCCTCGGTAGCGGCGCACCCGGATGGTCCCGCGTCGGACACGGCCGAACAGGTCCGACGCCCGTACAGCGAGGAGATCGATCCATGAAGGCAGCCCGCTTCCACGGCCCCGGGGACATCCGGGTCGAGGATGTCCCCGAACCGGCGACCCGGCCCGGAACCGTCAAGGTCGAGGTCGAGTGGTGCGGCATCTGCGGCACCGACCTGCACGAGTACCTCGAGGGCCCGATCTTCGCCCCGCCCGTCGACGCACCGCACCCCATCACCGGTGAGACCGTGCCGATCACGCTCGGTCACGAGTTCGCCGGTGTCGTCGCGGAAGTGGGCGACGGCGTGGACGACGTGCGGGTGGGCGACCGGGTGGTCGTCGAGCCGTACATCATCTGCGGCCGCTGCGACGCCTGCCGCAACGGCCGTTACAACGTGTGCAGCACACTGGGATTCGTGGGCCTGTCGGGGTACGGCGGCGGCTTCTCGCAGTACGTCGTCGCCGAGCGGCGCTGGATCCATCCGCTCGGCGAACTCGGCACCGACGTCGGCGCCCTCGTCGAACCGCTCGCCGTCGCGTACCACGCCGTGCGACTGTCCGGCGCGCAACCGAGCCATTCCGCGCTCGTGTTCGGGGCCGGGCCGATCGGTCTCGTCACCACCTCGGCGCTGCGCGCCGCCGGGGTCGAGCAGATCATCGTCGTCGAACCGGCCGAGGTGCGGAAGAAGAAGGCCGAGCCGGCCGGGGCGGATCACATCATCGACCCGCGCGACGGCGACGTCACCGAGCAGGTGCTGGAGCTGACCGGCGGCCGCGGCGCCGACGTCTCCTTCGAATGCGCCGGCATCGACGCCGTGCTGAAGTCCGCGATCCTGTCCACTCGCGCCGGTGGCACGTGCGTGAACGTCGCGATCTGGGGCCACGAGGCGTCCGTCGCCATGAACGACCTCGTCTTCCGCGAGGTCAACCTGCTCGGCAGCCTGGCCTATGCGAACGACCATCCCGCCACGATCGAGATGATCGCCTCCGGCAAGGTCGACCCCTACCAGTTCATCACCGGCCGGATCGCGCTCGACGACATCGTCGAGAGTGGTTTCGAGGAACTGATCAACAACAAGGAGGAGAACGTCAAGATTCTCGTCCAGCCGTGACGATCAGTCCTCGTCGTCGTTCTCCTTGTCCTCGCCGCGGCGGCGCAGGAAGTTGAAGCCGGGCACACCGACGATCGCCTGCCGCACGTCCTTCGCGACGCCGAGCAGTTCGTGGATCTCCGGGGCGACGCTCTCGAGCGTGCCCAGGATCGGCATCAGGGCCGTCATCCGGTCCGCGAGCTCGGGCAGCTGATCGAGCAGGACGACCGCGGCGTGGACCTCCTCGGCGCTGAGTTCCTCGATGAACTGGCCCGCGAGCGGCGCGGCCCGGGTCGCCATCGGCGCGTAGGTGTCGAGCAGTTCGCCGGCCGCGTCGGACGTGCGGCCGGCGGACGACACCACATCCTGCGCGCGGTGGGCCACCGCCGCGGCGTCGCCGACCACCGTCGAGCTGCGGTCGATGACCTCGTCGACCCGGCCGACGGCGGCGCGGGCGTCCGTGACGACCTCGTCGATGCGCGCGACGATCGCGCGGGCGTCGGTGACGACGTCGTCGACCCGGGCGACGAGCGCCTCGGTGGCCTCGAACAGGCTCGTGACCCGCCCCGGAACGGACACCGCGAACTCGGCGACCTCCACGGTCCGGTCCAGGGCGATGCGGGCGGCTCCGAGGGGCGCGGCGAGAAGCGACATCATGTGCTCATCCTGCCGGACCGGAGTGCGTGGCCCGGCGGCAGGACCGCGGCGGTTCAGGCCGCGGCGTATCACGGATGAACATCGCCTGGTCTACAAAGTCACCGACGCAGAGGTCCGCATCGCCGTCTGCCGGTATCACTAGGACGTTGAGCGTGTCTCGACCAGTTCCTCCCGGTGGCAACGGGGGTCGCTGGCCTCTTGTGAAGCAGCGGGAACCCGGCGCACGCTGGACGTATGGCAGTCGCACCGAAGATTGCGGTGGCGGGCGCGGCGACGGCCGTGGTCTACGGGAGCCTCGTGCGTCCCCGGCTCGTGCGGTGGGGTGCCACCGACGAGGAGATCAACGGACCGTTCCCCGGTGCGGAGTTGGTTCCCGACGGGGAGCGGTCGGGGGCGATGGCCGTCACCATCGACGCGCCGCCCGAGCAGGTCTGGCCGTGGTTGGTGCAGATGGGCTGGGACCGCGGTGGGTGGTACTCCTGGGATCACCTGGACAATGCCGGTCGCCCGAGTGCCTGGGAAGTGCATCCGGAATGGCAGGACATTCGTCCCGGCGACTACCTGAAGTACTGGGCGCCCGGAGCGGGACCCATGAACGCGTATGCGGTGGCGCGGATCGAACCGAATCGATTCCTCGGTCTGCACGGATTGAGCGATCTCCGAGGCCGCACCCTCGACCCCGAGCAACCGCGACCGTCCGCCTACCTGGAAGGGCTGTGGGGCTTCCAGCTCAACGAACTGCCCGGTGGGCGCACCCGCCTCGTCGTCAGCGGGTACCAAGCCGGTCGTCCCCGCTGGCTCGGACGCGTCGTCTACTTCTGGATCTTCCCGCCGGTCGTGTGGATCATGCAGGCACGCATGCTGGCGGTCCTCAAACGGAACATCGAAAATGCCGCGCGGGCAAACGGTCCGAACACAGCGACGGACGTGGCGACGCGACGCAACGACGACCGTCCTTCGTCGGCGGCGGTCACGAGGCGCGGCGGCCTGCACCGGGTCCGACCCGGTCGAATCCCGATCCGGGACACCTCCCTCTATGTCGACGTCGTCGGGCAGGGGCCTCCGCTCGTGCTCATGCACGGCGGACCGTCGGCGGACCTGTGGACGATGCAGTCCCTCCGGCAGTGCGCGGATCGATTCACCCTGGTGTTCTACGACCACCGCTGCAACGGACGGTCTGTCGGCGCCCCGGTCAGCTCGATGACGTGGGAGAACCTCACCGCGGACGCCGACGCCCTGCGCGAGCGACTCGGGTTCGAGCGGTGGGCCGTGCTTGGGCACTCGTTCGGCGGGCAGGTCGCGCTCGAGTACGCGCTGCGTTACCCCGACCGGGTCTCGCACCTCGTCCTCCTCGGCACCGGCGCCGACAGTCACTGGCAGCGGCAGAACGCACCCGAGGTGCTCCGCGAACGCGGCTACGGACGCAAGAAGGTGGAGCTGACCCGGCGGTGGTTCACCGGCGAGTTCAATCCCCGCGAGTACTTCCCGATCTTCGCGCAGATCGGGGGCACATACTTCTACCGGTCCGGCCTCGGCGTGCTGGCACACGAACTGAAGATCGGAGCGTGGCGCTCGAGGCCACGGGCGGAGCCGCTCATTTTCGCCGGCCGGCACCTGATGAGGGATTGGACGGTCGCGGACCGTCTCGGCGAGATCACCGCCCCGACGCTCGTCGTGGCCGGGCGCGACGACTTCGTGTTCCCGCCGCAGTCTCAACGGGAGCTGGCCGCCGGTATCCCCCATGCGCGCCTTCGGATCATCGACCGGGCCGGTCACAATCCACACGACGAGCAGACCGCGGAGGTCGTGCAGGCGCTCGAAGACTTCCTCGGTGCCGACGCCGCCCCCGGGTAGATCGCGCGCGTCGGTTGGGGCGTCGGCGAACGTGCCGCGGCAGGGCGCTTCGAGGAGAAGGACGCCCTGCGGGCGGCTGTCCTCGCCCGAGCGGAGACCCTTCGGGTCGCTGTGCCTTCGGCCCCTTCCCCAACGCTGCCCGGTCGCCATGCCCCGATAGACCGTCTCGGCCAGCACTTCCGGCCCCACGTCCCGGAGGACGTGCGGCTTTGCTGATCCCGAACGAACGTGTCGACCCGCGCGATCGGGTGCCCCACCACCAGCTGCGGGGACAAAGGTACTGGTGCCCAGTCGGTTTCGAGCACGGCAAGCACGCCGGAGCTCGCAGCGTCCATGCGCTGACGTCGGACCACGGGAGATGAGCGACGTGGACGGCATGCCGCGGTTGCCGGAACGGCCCTCGCACACGCCGGGAACAGCGATACACGACGCGCCCCTCGATGTGGACATCGAGGGGCTCGTGCGTCAGGACGTCGACCGGGCGCGAGAGCGGCGGTGTGAGATCGGCGCGGCTGCGCGGGGAAGTGCGCTCGGTTGCGGATGCACGCCGCTGTCGGGCGTGTGGATAGACTCCACCCTACGGTGCATGACAGTCTCTTTCTGTCGTGTGCCCAGACCCCGGTTCGGTGTTGCAGCACCTGCCGGGGTCGACCTTTATGCAGGTCAATGCAGGGATGGTGGCACGGTCGACGGCGACCGTCAACTCGAACACTCGTTCGGTGCAGGTGGACCGCGCGTGACCAGGGGTCTGCTCACCCACCGCCCTCGACGGCCCACCCCGATCCCTGGGGAGGGGCGCTGAGAGAATCCGACAATGCCTCGTTCCACACCTGGATACTTCACCGAGTCCGACGGCACGTACGTGCCCACGAAGTGGGCCGTCAGCCCCTGGTCGACCGCCATGCTGGCCGGCCCGTGCGTCACCGGCCTGATCGCCCGGGAACTCGACACGGAGCACGGCCCCGACGGGTTCGTCCCCGCCCGGCTCACGGTCGACCTGTTCAAGCCGGTGCAGAACGCACCCATTCGGTTCGAGACGAGCCGCGTGCGCGACGGCAACCGCATCCGGGTCGCCGACGCCTACCTGATCCAGGGCGACGACGTCACCGCCCGCGGAACCGTCGTCTACCTGCGCCCGTCGGAGCAGCCGCCGGGAAACGTCTGGACGCGTAACGAACACCCGGCACCCCCCGTCGAGGCGCTCGACGACCCCGACGTGGGATTTGCCCCCACCTGGTTCGGCAGCGACGCCCACCCCGACGGCTGGTCGCAGGTGCGCGCCGAGCACCAGAACGCGAGCCGAAAGCGCATGTGGTCTCGCCAGATTCCGGTGATCGTCGGGGAGGAGATGTCGCCGTTCGTGCGGACCGCCGTGGTGGGGGAGGGCACCAGCTTCATGGCCAACTGGAGCGATGAGGGTGTCGGCTTCATCAACGGAGATCTGACTTTGGCCCTGTCGCGCCTGCCCGTCGGTTCCGAAGTCGGTGTCGAAGCCGACCATCACCTCAGTGCCGACGGCGTCGCCGTGGGCACCTCGGTGCTGTTCGACCGGCTCGGACCGTTCGGAACAGGCGCCGTCACGTGCCTGGCGAATGCTCGACGTCAGGTGAACTTCGGTTAGTAAGAGTGCCTGAGTATCTGCGCTACTGAGCCGCAGTTCTCTTCGGCTCACCTCGCAGTCTGGGCACTATCGGGCATCGACAACCAATGGTTCTCGCGCGCGAAAGTGCTTCTTGCGCACGTAAGAACACGCGCGAGAGAACACCGATGCGCGCGGGTATCGGAGTTCCCTTCAGTGGTGACGCGGCCGCTCGGGGCGATGCCGTCGGATCACGGCGTCGATCCCGTCAGGGTCGTGCGTTCCCCGGATGGAAGGGCTGACCGAGACCGGCGGCACGCCCGTTTCGATCGCGCTGCAGTTGCCATGTCACCTGGTAGGCCATCCGTCCCACACCACCCTCGCGCACATAGGCTTTCGCGCGCATCACCAGTACGAACGGGCTGCCCTGGATGCCGGTGAACTGGCGTTGTTCCAGGCCGACGACGGCGGAGTCGACCGCAAGGATCGCGCCCGTATCTCGAACGTGCAGGCTCGTCATCGAGGCGCTCACCATCGGCACGGCCACATCCTGGCGGGCGAACGTCTGGATGGTGCCGTCGGCGTAGGGCACGAAGGAGAGGATGTCGACATGCTGGCCGCTGTCCTCGGCCGACAGATCGAACATGAGCCATCCGGAATGGATCATCAGTAGACCACTCGTGCCGGCATCGATCATGTAGGGCACTCGGAGGTGTTGGACAGCATCGATGTCGCGCACCCGAAGTCGGACGGTCATGTGTACTCCTGAGGGAGGGACTGGGCCATTACCACCATCCCGCCGGGGCTTCCGGCCGGTAACCCACCCCAGGGCTTCGGTTCGCCCCCCTGCCCGCCGCCGAGCACTCCGGTCGGTGCGAGCGGACGCCGTGCCGGTCAGGGCGCGGGGGAGTGACCCCGTCCCCGAGCGACCCGGCGGGCGAGCAGCGTCGCGGCGGCGACGGCGCCCACTCCCTCGGTCCACAACCTCGGGTTCGTCGACTGCGGCTGCTTCCGGGCGGACAGCGGCATCAGCTCGAAGTGCACGGACGTGTTGTCCGTTCCGGGCTCGCGCCCGAACACGACCCGGCCGGAGCCCAGCCCGTCGCCGAGGTCGAACCGGAACACGTACGGATCGGCGGGGTCGTCGGGGTGCAGCGGCAGGCCCCGGTACAGCGGCGGCAGCGGGGACAGGAATCGGAGCAGGAGTTCGCCGCGACGGACGAAGACCTCGACGCCGGCACCGATCATGGCCCGGACGCGGATGTCCGTGAGCCGGCCGGGTAGGTAGTACCACCCGCAGAGCTCGGACCAGAGTTCGGGGCGCTGCGGAATGTCGGTGCGGATCTTCTCGCCCGGAACGCCGAGCACGGACCCGAGCAGCGTCCCGGTCTCCGCCGTCAGCCAGAACACGGCATTGCGGGCGCCGTTGGTGAACGCCACGACTCCCACACCGTCGTCGGGAGCCATGGTCAGCTGCGCGTTGAAGCCCGGCAGGATGCCCTGATGCTCGGCCACGAGGTGCCCGCCGGCGTCGCCGCGGAAGAAGGTCAGACCGACGCCGGGCAACCGTGGATCCGGCTGGTACTGGGGCGCGAACATGGTGGCGAGCGTCGCGGGTTCGAGCACCGATCCGTGCTCGTTGGCGCCGCCGCCCAGCAGCGCCGCGACGTAGCGGGCCATGTCCGTGGGTGTCGAGTACGCCGCACCGGCTCCCGCCGTCACCGGTTCCCGCTCGGGGACCGCCCGGGGGCCGTTCGAGCGCAGGGTGTAGCCGGTCGCGATCCGTGAGGCGTCCAGCTCGGACCGGACGAGGCCGGTGCTCGTCATGCCGAGGGGGTCGAAGACATGCTCGCGCAGGTAGCGGTGCAGCGGCCGACCGGTGATGTCCTCGACCATCTGGCCGAGCGTCGCGTGCGAGTGGTTCCCGTACCGGAATCTGGTGCCGGGCTCCGCGTCGATGCGCAGTCTTCCTCGGTAATGCTCAGCCAGGGATCGTGGCCGTCCGGGCTCGACGTTCTCCCCGAAATTCGGTCGGAGCGCGCCGGACGCCGGTGCCACCTCGCCGAGTCCCGCGGTGTGGGTCAGCAGGTGGCGCACCGTCGCGGGCCGCCAGCCGGACCGCGCGGGGACCAGCCGGAAGGCGCGCAGATAGTCGGCAGCGGGCGCATCGAGGTCGACGAGTCCCCGTTCCCACAGCTGCATGACCGCGATCGCCGTGAACGTCTTGGTGATCGATGCGATCCGGAAGATCGTGTCCTCGGTGACGGGTCTGTTCGACGGGATGTCCGCGACGCCGTGCCCGTGGAAGAACTCCAGGGTTCCGTCGCGGACCACGCCCACCGCCAGGCCGACGGCGGGCCGGCGGTTGAGGATCTCGTCTACGGCGGCCCGCAGCTCGTGCCGATCGATCTCGGACATGGCTCCCCCTCGTGCGTCCCGGGTCGAATCGATCGTGCACCGAGAGCGGCAGGGATGGAAGGGTTGACACTCGGTGGTGCGGATGCGGGTCGCGGTATCGTCGGATAATTCGCTGCGTGGCAGTTCCGCCCCCGCCGACGTCTGACACCGAGGCGGGTTGCTCGCGTCGCGCCCGAAAGTGCGGTCCGCGCGGGTAGGAACACGCGCGAGAGAACACCGATGCGCGCGGGTGCTCCGGGCCGACGCAGCAACCGCTGCGTGTGTGGCCCGCAATCGGCGTTTCCGACCGGGCCGGGGGTGCCATACTCTCTGAATGTCCTTCAGCCGAGCCCTGGCTGGGCTGCCCGGTGTCGTGACGGTACGCCGTTACCGCCGCGAGTGGTTGCGCTCGGATGTGACGGCCGGGCTCGTTCTGACCGCACTGCTCATTCCTGCCGGCATGGGCTACGCAGAAGCCGCCGGGCTGCCCGCGTACGCGGGCCTGTACGCGACCATCGTGCCGTTGCTCGCGTACGCCGTCGTGGGACCGTCCAAGATTCTCGTTCTGGGACCGGACTCGTCGCTGGCGCCGTTGATCGCTGCGGCGGTGTTGCCGCTGACCGTGGCCGCGGACCCGGAAAGCGCACTGATCCTGGCGGGCATCCTGGCGGTGCTGGTCGGCGTGATCATGGTCGTCGGAGGGTTGCTGCGGCTCGGGTTCGTCACCGAGCTGTTGTCCAAGCCCCTGCGCCTGGGCTATCTCAATGCGATCGCACTCATCGTGATCGTCGGGCAGTTACCGAAGCTGCTGGGCTTCTCCGTCGACGCCTCGGGCCTTCTCGAAGAACTCGCCGCGACCGCCGGGGCGGTACTGGACGGAGACATCGACCCGACGGCGGCGCTCGTGGGCGGAGTGTCGCTGTCGGTGATCATCGGTCTCAAGATGCTGCATTCCAAGGTTCCGGGTGTTCTGGTTGCGGTCGTGGGAGCCATGGTTGTCTCCTTCGCGGTCGACCTCACCGACGACATCGACATGGTCGGCGCCTTGCCGCGCGGCATGCCCCTCCCATCGTTCGGCGGGGTGAATTGGGGTGATGTGGCCGAGCTCGTGGGACCGGCGGCGGGGATCGCGTTGATCGCCTTCGCCGACTCGGGCGTGCTGTCGCGCACCTTCGCAGCCCGGCGGGGCGAGAACGTCGACGGCAGTGCGGAGATGAAGGCGATCGGCGTCGCGAACGTGGCCAGTGGGGTGTTCGGGGGGTTCCCGATCTCGGCCAGCGGGTCCCGTACCCCGGTGGCCGAGGAGAGCGGAGCCCGCACCCAGCTGGCCGGAGTCGTCGGAGCCGTAGCGGTGCTGTTGTTCGTTCTGCTCGCACCCGGAGTGACGGCGTATCTCCCCCAGGCCACGCTGGGGGCGGTGGTGATCGTCGCAGCGTGGGCGCTGGTCGACGTACCTGGTGTCGTGCGGATGTGGCGGATGAGCCGCGTCGAAGCGGGTCTGGCCGCTGCAGCGTTCGTCGGCGTCGCCCTGGTGGGGGTCTTGCAGGGCATCGTGGTGGCGATCGGATTGTCTTTCGTGGCAGTGGTTGTGCGAGTATGGCAGCCCTACCGGACGGAGCTGGTCGCCCTTCCGGATCGGGACGGGTTCCACGACATCACCCGGCACCCCGAGGGCCGGCGCATCCCGGGTCTGGTCCTCGTTCGATTCGATGCTCCGTTGTTCTTCGCCAACGGAGAGATGTTCGACAGCTACGTCCGTTCGTTGGTGAACGACTCGGCGTCTCCCGTCGAATGGGTCGTCGTCGCCGCCGAGCCGATCATCGGATTGGACACCACGGCCGTCGACGAAGTGGTCGATCTCGACCGGTATCTGGAGAGCCAGCACGTCAGGCTGGTATTCGCCGAGATGAAGGGCCCCGTCAAGGATCGGCTCGTGCGCTTCGGCGTGGGTGACCGATTCGATACGTCGCGGTTCTATCCGACGATCGACGCCGCGGTGAGCGCGTTCGAACACCGGAGTCGGCGTCACGGCGACGACCTGCCCGAGGGCGACCCGCCGGGGACTTCGTGACGCTGCGGCGCCGACCCCGTCATTCGGTCGTGAGAAACGAATCGATGACCGGCCCGACGTCGCCCGCTCCGGTCAGCACGTCGATGTGCCCCCCGGAGTGCAGATGCAGGGTTGCATGGGGAAGTAGCCGGTGCATGATGCGCGCATTGACGGCGGGAACGACCGGGTCGTCGGTGCCGGCGACCACGAGGACCGGTTGCCGGATCAGCGGCAGCAGCGGCAGGCTCGTCCACAGGGCCCCGGCGAGCAGTTGCTGCACGTATCCGCTTCGCGACGTCGTGCGGGGCTGCCTGCCGAGAAGGCCGGCGACCGCGCCGGCGTTCGGGCGGGCGGTACCGCCGTACAGTTCCGCGACGTTCGCCGCGGCCCAGGCGGCGTCGTCGAAGCGCCGGCGGGTGAGCATCTTCGCCAAGGTGCGCGGACTGCCCGGGACGGAGACTGCGCCGGTACTGGTGGCGACGAGCACGAGACGCCGGCAGCGCCGCGGATTCTGCAGGGCGAACTGCTGAGCCAGCGCGCCGCCCCACGAGTATCCGACGACGTCGACGACCCCGAAACCGAGGGCGTCGAGGATCCGGCCCACGACCCACGCCAGATACGGGAAGCCGTACGGCACCAGCGACGACGGAGACCCGCCGGCGCCGGGAACGTCGAAGCGCACGATCGTCGCCCCCGCGTTCCAGGACTCCACGAGCGGACCGAGGATTTCCAGTCCGGCGCCGAGACCGTTGCACAACACCACAGGAACTCCGCTCCCGTGGCGCACGCTGACCCGGATCCGGTGGCAGCCGACGCCGACGATCCGCTCCTCGAACCGGGTGTGGTGATCGAGCACGTTTCCGGTGGTCACGTGTAGAGCACAACCATTTCGGCGATACACACCGGTCGTGTCCCACCGTCGATCTCGCAGTTGATCTCGAAGACCGCCTCGACGCCTGCAGGCTTGTGCCGAGCGCCGGCGACCCGAACAGTGGCGCGCAGCTTGGAGCCGGTCGGAACCGGGGCGGGAAAGCGCACCCGGTTGAGCCCGTAGTTGAGCATCGCGGAGCAGTTGTCCACGGCCAGCACCTCCGCGAGGATCACCGGTATCAGCGACACGGTGAGGTAGCCGTGTGCAATCGTGCCGCCGAACGGGCCGCGGGAGGCGCGGACGGGGTCGGTGTGGATCCACTGATGATCTCCGGTGGCTTCGGCGAACCGGTCCACCTGCTCCTGGGTGATCTCCTGGGGGACGGTCGTGCCGAGGTCGTGGCCGATCAGGTCGAGCAGTTCGGCGGGATGGTGGAGTCGAAGCGTCATGATTGTTCCTCGAGGTGCGGGTGTTTCTGGTGGATCTTCGGATGGTGCGGAAGGCGGAGGGAATCGGGAGAGCGGCGTCGGGTCAGGCGTGCCCGGCACGGTCCGATTCGGGCACCCGATTCTGTGGGGACAGTTCCTCGAGGAGGAGTGGCATGCCGATGTTCAGCGAGTGGATGCCGATGGTGGTCGCGAGCTTCAGGACTTCGACGATCTCGCGGGCGGTGACGCCCAGATCGAGTGCGGCTCGTATGTGTCGCCGCAGCCCGGGAGCGTACATGTGGGTGCAGGAGGCATCGACTGCGATGCACAGCAACTGGACGACCTGCGGTGAGAGCACGCCGCTTTCGTACGGCTGCATCGTCGCCGTCAGGTAGTGCTCGGTCCATTCGGGATCGAGTTCCTCGATCCCGTCCCACAGCGGGTTCCAGGTGCCTTCCTTCTTCATGCGGTCGACGATGGAAGGAGCCGCACCGGCCGTGTGGGCCGTCATCGGCCGCGAACCTGGTCGACGACGGCCGAGACCAGCTCGCGCTTGAGAATCTTTCCGGTGGCCGTCATGGGCAGGGCCGTGGTGAATTCGACGGACCGGGGGTACTTGTAGCCGGCCATCTGGTCCTTGCACCAGTCGATCAGCTCCGCCTCGGTGATCCGTGCACCCGGTTCGAGGATGACGAACGCCTTGACTTCCTCGCCGTGCCGTTCGTCCGGGACGCCCACGACGGCTGCGAGCGAGACCGCGGCGTGCGTCATCAGTACTTCCTCGACCTCTCGGGGGTAGACGTTGAATCCGCCGCGGACGATGAGATCCTTGGCCCGGTCGACGATGTAGTAGAAGCCGTCCTCGTCGCGCCGTGCGAGATCGCCTGTGCGGAACCAGCCGTCGCGCATCACCTCGGCGGTGGCATCGGGTCGGCCGAGGTAGCCCTTCATCACGTTGTGGCCGCGGAGTGCGAGCTCCCCGACCTGGTCGTCGCCGAGGACGGGGTTCCAGTGGTCGTCGACGAGCTCGGCCTCGATGCCCCAGACCGGAACACCGATCGAGCCGGGGCGGGGGTCGCGTTCGGGGTCGCTGAAGACGGCCAGCGGCGACGTTTCGGACAGACCGTAGCCCTCGAGAATCCGCACGCCGAAGCGGCGTTCGAACCGGGCGTGGATCTCCACGGGCAGCGCGGCGCCACCGGAGATCGCGCGCCGCAGGGAGCGGGAGATGCGGTCGACGTCGACGGTGTCGTCGACCGCGCCGAGCAGAGCCCAGTACATGGTCGGCACCCCGGCGAAGACGGTGATGTCCTCGCGGACCATGAGTTCGAGCGCCGCCTTCGCGTCGAATCGCGGCAGGAGCACGAGGGTGGCGCCGACCGACAGGCCGGCGTTCATCGTCACGGTCTGTCCGAAGGAATGGAACAGCGGCAGGGTGAGCAGGCAGGTGTCCGGGCGTAGCGGGGAGCTGTCGAACAACCGGTTGGCGGTCAGGGCGTTGAGCACCATGTTCGCGTGGGTCAGCTCCGCGCCCTTCGGCCGGCCGGTGGTGCCGCTGGTGTAGAGAATCACCGCGGTATCGGTGGGCTCGCGAACGACGGTGTCGAATTCCTCCCCGAGGGTCTCGACGGCGCGGGCGAGGGTGTCGACGCCGGGGATCGGCGATGACGTGTCCGGGTCCGCGGTGAGGAGAACCATCTCGCGGCATCCGGCGGCTTCGTCGAATCCGGCACGGCCGTATTCGCCCATGGGCAGGTCGTCGGTGCCCTCGAAGCAGAAGTAGAGGGCGGCACCGGAATCGTCGAGATGGTAGGTGATCTCGCGAGGCTTGAGCAGGATGTTCAACGGCACGACGATCGCGCCGGCTTTGAGGATCCCGTAGTAGACGGCGGGGAACTGCGGGATGTTCGGGCACGAGAGCGCGACCTTGTCGCCGGGGCCGATGCCCCGGGCGGCGAGCAGGTTCGCCACCTGGTTGGCCAGGGCGTCGAGGTGGGCGTAGGTGAGGCGGTCCGTGCCGAAGACCAGTGCGACGCGATCGGGGTAGCGGCGGACGGAGTCTTCCAGGAGTACGGAGAGGTTGAACACGGGCGTTTGTCCTGTCGTTGTGACGATGGCGACGGTGGGGTCAGCCCAGGGGTGCGTCGGTGGCGGCGCGGACCTGCTCGGCGGTGACGCCCGGGGCGCACTCGACCAGCACCAGCCCGGTGTCGGTGACGTCGAGGACGGCGAGGTCGGTGATGATCCGCTGCACCACGGCTTCCCCGGTGAGGGGCAGGGTGCACCGCTCGACGATCTTCGATGCGCCGGTCTTGTCGGTGTGCTCCATCAGCACGATGACCGTGCGGGCGCCGTGGACGAGGTCCATCGCCCCGCCCATGCCCTTGACCATCTTGCCCGGCACCATCCAGTTCGCCAGATCCCCGGTGGCCGAGACCTGCATCCCGCCGAGCACCGCGGTGTCGATGTGCCCGCCGCGGATCATCCCGAACGAGATGGCCGAGTCGAAGAACGCCGCACCGGGGTGGACGGTGACGGTTTCCTTGCCGGCGTTGATCAGGTCCGGATCGACGGCGTCCTCGGTCGGGTACGGGCCCGTCCCCAGGATCCCGTTCTCCGAATGCAGGGTGACCCGCACGCCCTCGGGCAGGTGGTTCGGGATCAGCGTCGGCAGTCCGATGCCGAGATTGACGTACTGCCCCGGCGTGAGTTCCTGCGCGGCGCGGGCCGCCATCTCGGTACGTGACCAGCCGAGAGTTTCCATCACTGCGGTCATGCTCGGGCCTCCTTGGCGGCGCATACGGTGCGCTTCTCGATCTGCTTGTGCTGCATGCCGGTGTGAACGATGCGGTCGACGAAGATTCCCGGAAGGTGCACCTGCTCCGGGTCGATCTCGCCCGGTTCGACGAGCTGTTCGACCTGGGCGATGCAGATCTTCCCGGCCATCGCGGCCAGCGGGTTGAAGTTCATCGCGGCCTTGCTGAACACCAGGTTGCCGTCGGTGTCACCACGCAGCGCATGTACCAGGGCGAAGTCCGCGGTGATCGACTCCTCGAGCACGTACCGCCTGCCCCGGAACTCGCGGATCTCCTTCGGCGGCGACGCGAGCGCGACGGATCCGTCCGCGTGGTAGCGCCACGGCAGCCCGCCCTGCGAGACGGGGGTGCCGACCCCGGCGGGAGTGAAGAACGCCGGGATGCCGGCGCCGCCGGCGCGCATCTTCTCCGCCAGGGTGCCCTGCGGGGTCAGCTCCACCTCGAGTTCACCGGACAGGTACTGGCGGGCGAACTCCTTGTTCTCCCCCACGTAGGAAGCGGTGACGCGGCGGATCCGCTTGTCGCCGAGCAGGAGTCCCAGCCCGTGCCCGTCGGTGCCGCAGTTGTTGGAGAACACCTCGAAATCGGTGCCCTCCCCCTCTGCGAGTGCCGCGATCAGCTCGTCCGGGATGCCCGACAGGCCGAAACCTCCGACCGCGAGCGAGGCGCCGGACGGGATGTCGGCGACGGCCTCGGCTGCGGTTGTGTAGACCTTGCTCAATTTCTTTCTCCGTACTGGCGCACGAGGCGCGATACATGGTGGCGTGTGGCTGGTGTGAGGGGGGCGGGCCGGCGACGTCGAGCCGTGGCCCGCCCCGGTTCAGCACCGCGCTGCGGCGGACGCTGCGGTGTGCTCGATCAGTTCCCGTAGTAGTTCCTCGGCGCGCGGCCAGTATCCGTAGCCGGCGGCTGGATTCAGGTGCCCGACGTTGCCGAGGTCGACCAGCCGGCTGCCCCACAGCTCGGCCATGCCGGTCACGCGGCGGTAGCAGGCGAGTGGATCGTTGCGGCTTGCTGCGACGACACTCGGGAACGACAGCCTCCGGCGAGGGATGGGGTTCCAGCCCCCGCGGTCGAGGTCTTCGCCGGAGGGGTAGCCGGCGGGCAGCGGCAGCTCCAGGTCCGCCGGGGTTGCCAGCAGGGCGCCCTGGATCGGCCGGGTGGGGTTCTGTGCCCAATGGACTGTGGTCATGACTCCGGCGCTGTGCGCGACGAGCACGACCGGACCGGAGACGTCGTTCAGGACGGTATCGAGAGCGGCGACGCGGGCGGCACGATCGAGTTTGTCGTGCTCGAGCGGGGGCACGGTGCGCACATTGTCGAGGCGTCCGGCGAGCAGGGTCTGCCAGTGGTCCGCGACGTGGTCGCGCAGACCCGGCACTATCACCACGGTCGGGGAGGTGGGACTGTTCAAGATCGGCTCCGGTAGATCATTCGGAAGTGACTGGGAAGCAAGGCCGTCGGTTTCAACGGGCGGGAGGAGTGGTCAGTGCGAGGAGTTTGCGCAGTCCCGCAGGATGGAGGCGCTTGCCGGCCAGCAGGGCGGCGATGGCGGCGAGGTAGACCAGGGGAGACAGCTGCAGCGCCTCTCGCAGGCCGAGCCGATCTGCGAGGATGCCGACGACGAACGGGCCGAGGGCGAGACCGAGCAGGTTGTTGGCGACGGTGAGCGTGCCCATCGCGGACGCGCGGACCGACGTGTGGGTCAGGTTCGCGACCATCGCTGCGGTTGGACCCGAGGAGCCGGCGGAGAAGAAGGCACCGATTCCGATGAGCGCCAGCTGGACGGGGCCGGCCTCGAGCCGGAAGGCGGTAAGCAGGCACACCAGCGCGATGATGCAGAAGACGACGGCAGCGGTCCACTTGCGGGTGATGTCGTGACGGCCGAGGCGGTCGGTGATGATGCCGCAGACGACCATGCCACTGCCGACGAGAAGTACGACGATCGAGGCGGCGGCTCCGGCCTTGTCCGGGGCGAGACCGTAGTACCGGTTGAAGTAACTCGGAGTCCACGACAGCAGCACCGCGGCGGTGAATATCTGCAGTCCGCCACCGATGTAGGCGAACAGCACTGCCGGATTGGTGAACAGGCTCGACACCGGGGCGCGAAAGCCGTCGGGTGGGGTTGCGGTCTGCCTCGGATGTTCGTCGGCGGCGTTCTCGGCGAGCTTGCGTTCGGTGACGAGCGTCCGGAACAGCGCGACCAGGATCAGACCGAAGACCGCCATGGCCGCGAACGACCATCGCCAGCTCAGGTGCACGGCGATCACGCCGCCGAGCGCGACGCCGATCACCGAGCCGAACGATCCGCCGGCCATGAAAGCGCCGCTGAGTGAGGCGTGGACCCGCGGTGCGAATACGCTCAGCACCACCGCGATTCCGACGCTGCCGTAGGCGGCTTCGCCGACGCCGACGAGGAATCTGGCACCGAGCATCTGCTCGAAGCTGGAGGCGACCGCACAGAGCAGGGTGGCCGCGCTCCACAACACGGCCATGAGCACGAGGCTCTTGACCCGGCCCCACCGGTCCGCGAGCAGCGACAGCGGCAGGGTCAGCAGGCCGACCATGAGGGCGACGATGCTGGTGAGAGAGGCGAGCTGCGAATCCGAGAGGGCCCATTCGGTTTTCAGGAATGGGAAGACGGCGCTGAGGACCTGTCGGGACATGTAGTCCGAGAGCAACAGCCCGAAGGTGAGGGCGAAGACGATCCACGGGTACGTCCGTGAGCGCGTGCGGGAGTTGGTGCGGGGACCGGCGTCCGGGATGCCGGTCGGATTCTCCACGGGGGAGGGGGGTAGTCCCATGGGAACTCCTGTGGGCGAGGGTGGCGGTGAATGTGGAGGATCGACCGCGAGGAGGACAGAACGAGAAGGCGTGGGCCTCTCCCGTGGCGCCGCCACGGGAGAGGTGGCACCCACGGCCGGGGCACGCACGGTGCTGTGTACGTGCCCCCTCCGGGGAGGTGTCCGGTGTGCCTGGCTCAGGCGTGCTGGGTGAAGCCGCGCTGGCCGGGGCGGCGGTTGGGTGCGAAGCCGATCTTGGCGAGGGTCTCGTCGGCGTCGGTGTAGCGCTCGTCGAGCTTGTAGATCTCGCGGGCCTCCTTGCCG
>NZ_JAALEH010000230.1:0-525 GCF_011058195.1 Rhodococcus sp. 14C212
GAATTCGACGAGGCCGGCGGCGCCGCGGGACGCGATCGCCGTGTGCAGTTGTTGCTCGGTGATCGGTACGGCGTGCACCGCTCCGTCGGCGTCGGGTCCGTCGGCGAGGGTGGCCAGGGCTGCGGCGGTGGTCGGTCCGGCGCCGTCTCCGAGGGCGTCGGCGCCGAGCGCGAGCGCACCGACGGCGGAGGTGGCTGCGGGGGAGGCAGCCTGTTCGGCGGTGAGAGGACCGGTGCCGGCGTCGGTGGCTGCGGCGGCGACGGCCTCGAGGGCGGGAGTGGTGGCGTCGGCGTCGATGCCGGTGGGCAGGGCCAGGCGGAGGCCGGCCCAGCCGTCCAGGCCGAGACCGGCGAGGGTGCTGCCGTCGGACTGAAGGGAGGGCAGCTGGCGCCATCCGGTGCCGGTGGTGCTGAGGGCACGCTCGAGCTCGGCCGGGACGGCCAGCACGACCGGCGAGGTGGCGAGGGAGCGGGCCTGCCCGTCCAGGGCCTGTGCCGCGCGCGCGGTGGCGTCGCTGCTGAAGGG
>NZ_JAALEH010000231.1:0-507 GCF_011058195.1 Rhodococcus sp. 14C212
CCCGTCCCACCTGCCAGCAGTGCGACCCCCGCGACGATCGCCATCGCAACGCGCTTGAACATGAGCCCTCCCGCCCGGCCGGTTCCGGCCGCATCAGCGGATCAGACTACCCGGTCGGGCCCGATCCCAGGCTCTCCAACGCCTTTCTGGCCTCCTCGAGTTCGCGGCTGAGCTGCGCGACGCGTTCCTCCGCCGCCTGGCGCGCCGCGTCGATCACGGACCGGACCGCCTCGAGGGCCGCCTCGTCGCCGAGCTCGAGCACGGCGCGCTCCACGGCGTCGGGGCTGACGGGATTGGCCTTGCTCAGGCGCCGGGTGCCCTGCGCGACACCGACCGTCCACTCCTGCTCGGGATCGATCGTGATGGTGACGGTCACGCCGGGCTGCTTCTTGGGCCGGCGCGGCGCCGCCTTCGGCTTCGGGGTCGCGCCGGTCTGCGGTTCGGGTGCGGTCGGCGGCACGGGGGTGGTCTCCTTCGTGGCGGGGGTGGATGCCGGGGACGACGAGC
>NZ_JAALEH010000232.1:0-453 GCF_011058195.1 Rhodococcus sp. 14C212
CCCGGAAGCTAAGCCCTCCAGCGCCGATGGTACTGCACCCGACAGGGTGTGGGAGAGTAGGACACCGCCGAACACCCGTTACCGGAAGCCCCCCAACCTCGTTGGGGGGCTTCCGGCATTTCCGCGTTCCTCGTGGGCGCAGCCGAACCCGTCCTGAGTTGCACCAGGTTGGCCGATTCTCGGGACGGATCCGGCGTTTGTGCTGGTGACAGCGGTGCGGGTTCGGGAAATGGCACACTAACGGCTCGGTAGACTCCCGCTCTGTGGCTGCCTACATCCGCAAAGTCCGCACCGCGTCGGGCGCGACCGCGGTGCAGATCGCAGCTAAGCAAGGCCGCCGAGACAAGGTGCTCGAGCACCTCGGCTCGGCGCATACCGACAGTGAACTCGCCGCTCTGCTCGAGACCGCCCGCGAGAAACTTCTTGCCGGCCAGCAGCAACTCGATCTCGACC
>NZ_JAALEH010000233.1:0-450 GCF_011058195.1 Rhodococcus sp. 14C212
ATCCGGGCACCCTCCGCGGCCGTGAGCCGGTCCCCGGATATCCCGGATATCCCGGATATCCCGGAACGACGTACCACCAGCTCGCGGTGCAGCTCGCCGTCGAACACACCACCGCGCTGTACCGGGAGGTCCGTGGTCTCGTCGCCGGTTCCGTCGCCGCCGGTGTCGACGGAGAGTGCGTCGCCGACAACCTGTTCCGGGCCGTCCGGTTCGCGCCCTGCGCGGTCCAGACTCCCACTTCCGTTCTACCCGAACGTGTTTCGGTGCAGCCGGTCGGCATTGCGCCCGGTCCGCCGGCATAGGGGCGAGACCGGCCGCACCGGAGCAGGGCCCCGGCATCCGCCCTCACCTCATCGCTGCCACGGCGGCCGGGGTGAGACCGGCCAAGCCGGGAAGCACCAGTCCTGCGAGGGCGAGCGCATCCGGGTCGGGCGGGTACCGGGGATGGGG
>NZ_JAALEH010000234.1:0-385 GCF_011058195.1 Rhodococcus sp. 14C212
AGCTTGAGGTGCTAGTGTCCTATTAACGGACGTGGGGGTTCAAGTCCCCCCTCGGACACTCTGAGTTGAGACAGACGGCGAAGGCCCCGAACCGATCGGTTCGGGGCCTTCGCCGTTGCGGCGCCGCGTGCCCTGCGCGCCGTCCGTCGTGCCCGGCGGCGAGCACCGCCGGATCGTTTCCCCCGGACGCCGGGTGCCGGCCGGACGCGGGCCGCTGACCAGCGGATTGGGAGGGCGCGCCCGGGTGGGTTACGCTGAAACGGCACCCGCGGGAGCGGGGAGCATCAGCATGTCCGAGTGGCGGAATGGCAGACGCGCTAGCTTGAGGTGCTAGTGTCCTATTAACGGACGTGGGGGTTCAAGTCCCCCCTCGGACACTCTGAGT
>NZ_JAALEH010000235.1:0-380 GCF_011058195.1 Rhodococcus sp. 14C212
CCGCCCCACCGAACACCCCCGGCGGCGCTGGTGCTGGCGCCGCCGGGGGTGTTCGGTGGGGCGGAGCTGGCGCGGCTGCTGCGGGAGCAGCGGGTCACGCACGTGGTGCTGACCCCCACGGTGCTCGGGACGGTGGATCCCGACGGTCTCGGCGGCGTGCGGGGGGTCACCGTTGCCGGGGAGGCGTGTCCGGCGTCGTGGGTGGCGCGGTGGGCGCCGGGTCGGTCGGTGTTCGACGCGTACGGGCCGAGTGAGGCGACGGTGATGTCGAACATCTCGGCGCCGTTGCCGGCGGGTGGGCCGGTGACGGTGGGGCCGCCGACGGCGGGGTTCGCGGAGGTGGTGCTCGATGGGCGGTTGCGGCCGGTGCCGGTGGGGGT
>NZ_JAALEH010000236.1:0-301 GCF_011058195.1 Rhodococcus sp. 14C212
CCCCCAGCATGACCCGCCCCGGATACAGGCACCCCATCGTCGCGAACGCCTGCGCGATCACCGCCGGGTTGTACCGGAACGTCGGGGTCAGCACCGAGGTCCCCAACTGCAACCGCGAGGTACGCTCCCCGACCGCGGTCATCCACGCCAACGAGAACGGCGCATGCCCCCCGGTGTGCCGCCACGGCTGGAAATGATCCGACACCGTCGCCGAATCCATCCCCCGCTCCTCGGCGAGCACCGCCAGCTCCACCAGCTCCCGCGGCCCGAACTGCTCCGCCGACGCCTTGTACCCCAACTT
>NZ_JAALEH010000024.1:0-71201 GCF_011058195.1 Rhodococcus sp. 14C212
ATCGTCGTGTTCGGGGAGGGATCGACCGGCGCCGCCGACGATCTGAGCGGCGCGACCCGGATCGCTGTGCGCATGGTGCGGGAATTCGGGCTGTCCGAAGCGTTCGGCCCGGTGGGGTACGGCTCCGGCGATCCCAACTACCTCCATGCCGACACCAGCGAGCGGAGCCTCGTGCGGCCCTACTCGGAACACACCCAGCAGCTCGTGGACCGCGAGGTCGCCCGGCTGCTGCGGGCCGCCGAGGAACGGGCGGTCGCGCTGCTGACGCAGCATCGGGCGGCGCTGGACCGGCTGGCCGCGATCCTCGTCGAGGAGGAGACCGTCGACGGCGACGTCGTCCTCGATGTGCTTCGCGCGGAAGCGGACACGGCCCGGCCGCAGCGTCTCGGCAGCACCTGAGCGACGCGCCGGACATGATTCGCCGCGTCGCGGGAACCCCGTTCTCATGGCACCTTTCCCCGACCCCCCGACGGCGCGGCACTATCGCATCCACGAGACCCCCGACGGTCACCGTTGGGTGATCGGCACCCACGACCCGTCGCTGGGCATCGATTTCGGCCCGGGACCGGAGGCCGAGTCCTGGGCGCGGGAAGCCTGGGCCGACCTGGAATCCCCGTCGGCGCAGAACCAGTACAACTGGCGGCCGGCCCCGCCGGGCCTCGCGGGCCCGCGGTTCGGCCCCGACAGGCGCATCCCCGGACCGAGAAGGTGACGGCCGGCGGGCGCCTACCGTGGGGATGTGGACGCACGCGCTCTCGTCACCGCCGCCCGCGTCGCACGGCTCGCCACCGCCGGGCCGGACGGGCGCCCGCACCTCGTCCCGATCGTGTTCGCGCTCGCCGGCGACGTCCTCTACACCTGCGTCGACGACAAACCGAAGACGACGCGTCGGCTGCGGCGCCTGCGCAACATCGAGGGCAACCCGCACGTCACGGTGCTCGTCGACCACTACGAGGACGACTGGACGCACCTGTGGTGGGTCCGTCTCGACGGCACCGCCACGGTCCACGACCCGCGCTCCGCGATCGGCACGGCCGGTCTCGATGCGCTCGCCGTCAAGTACGCGCAGTACCGCGCCGCGCGCCCGGCGGGGCCGGTGCTCCGGATCGCCGATCTGCGCTGGCGGTCCTGGTCCGCCTGACGCGCACGGCCCGCGGCGCGGCGCGGGCCATGCGCTCGCGGTGCCGGAAAGTCCGGTTCCGTCGACGGCGGGTGACCGCGAATCGAACCGGACGCGAACGTCGCGGAGGCGGTCAGGCGACGTCGGAGTCGACGGGCAGCCCGGCGAGTCTCCACTCGAGCACACCGTCGGCGGCGCGCCGGGCGGGCACGCCGTGGATGCGCAGCAGCCGGACGGCGTCGTGGGCGAGCACGCAGTACCGGCCGCGGCAGTAGGCGACGATCTCACGGCCCGCCGGCAGGTCCGCGAGCCGCTCGGTCAGCTCGTCGAGTGGCACGTGCAGCGCGCCGGGCAGGTGCCCGGCGGCGTACTCGGCCTCGGGGCGCACGTCGAGCAGGACCACCTCGCCGGTCTCGAGGCGGTGCAGCAAATCCTCGGTGTCGACGGCCGTGGTGTCGTCCGGGCCGAGATAGGCGCGACGGGCGAGTTCGGTGTGCGGGCGGTGCCGCTGGGCGACGCGGCGCAGGGTGTCCCACAGGACGGCCACGTCGTCCCCGGCGAGCGAGTAGAAGATCCGCTTGCCGTCGCGGCGGGACTGTACCAGCCCGGCCGCGCGCAGCGTCTGCAGGTGTGCCGAGCAGGTGCTCACCCCGAGCCCGGCGGCGGCGGCGAGCTCGTCCACGCTGCGCGGGCCCTGCGCGAGCAGGTCGAGCAGTTCCAGGCGCGCGGGGTTGCCGAGCACCTTGCCGACGGCGGCGAACTCCCCGAAGAGGGCGTCCTTGGCGGCTCGGTCAGCCATGGGCGGGGTCCTCCTGTGCGACGCGGGCAGGTCGGGGGTGGGTCTCGTACATGCGCACCGCGACGATCAGCCCGGACAGGGCGGTCAGCGCGGCCACGACCCACACGGCGGCGTGGACGCCGAACGCGTCGGCGACGATACCGGCCAGCAGGGCGCCGGCGGCGAATCCGCCGTCGCGCCAGAGCCGGTACACGCCCACCGACCGGGCCCGCCAGGCGGGGTGGGCGACGTCGCCGATCGAGGCGAGCAGGGTCGGGTAGACCAGCGCGGTGCCCGCGCCGAGCGCCGCCGCGGCGATCGCCCACGGCAGGAACGCATCCGAGACGGCGATCACGGCCAGGGCCAGGGCCTGCAGCCACATGCCGGCGACGATCATCCACTTGCGGCCCCACCGGTCCGACAACGCGCCGGTGACCAGCTGGCCGACTCCCCACACGGCCGGGTACAGCGCGGCGAGCACACCGATCTTCCCTACGGACAGACCGGCGGCGGCGAACAGGATCGGGAACAGGCCCCAGGCGAGGCCGTCGTTGAGGTTGTTGACCAGGCCGGCCTGGCTGGCGGACGACAGCGCCGGTTCCTTGAAGCTGGTCTGGACGAACACCTGCCCGTCGGTGAGCTTGTCGTGCAGGTGGTCGTGGCGTCCGTCGGCACGGGCCACGTGGCCGACGGCCTCGAGGCGCGCGTATTCCCGGGTCTCCTTCACGGCGAGCGTGGACAGTCCCAGGCCGAGGGCCGCGAAGGCGATGCCGAGCAGGAACGGTGCCGGCCGCAGACCGTAGGCCTCGGCCAGGTAGCCGGTGGCCAGCGCGGTCGCGGCGACGGCGGCATACCCCGCGGCCTCGTTCAGTCCCATCGCGAGACCCCGGCGGGCCGGGCCGACCAGGTCGATCTTCATCACCACCGTGGTGGACCAGGTCAGTCCCTGGCTGATGCCGAGCAGCACGTTGGCGAAGATCACCCAGCCCCACGACGGAGCCCAGATGAGCAGCAGCGGCACCGGGAGCGCGACCAGCCAGCCGGCCACGAGCACCGGCTTGCGCCCGTACCGGTCGGAGAAGGTGCCCGCGAAGTAGTTGGTGAGCGCCTTCGACAGGCCGAAGACGAGGATGAACGACAGGCCGGCGGTGTAGGCGCGGATGCCGAACTCTTCCTCGGCGAGCAACGGCAGCACGGTGCGTTCCTGGCCGAGCATGCCGCCGACGAGGGCGTTGACCACCACCAGCAGCGTGAACTGGGCGGCGTTGCGGCGCAGGCCGAGGCCGATCCGTTCGGCGGACGGGGTGGTGGGACGCGTGGGGCTGTTCATGAGCCGCCCTCCGGGGGACGTGTGGAATCGGGGTCGCCGCGCGCGGGGGCGTCCCGACGGGAGACGCGAACGACGTCGCTACGACATTCTATGGAATTATGGAATGAAATGCCACCGACGGCGAACCAGGCGTGCCCCCGCGGCGATCAGTGCAGGTTCTCGGCGTGCCGGACCGCCGTCTCCAGATGCTTGTCGACGCTGCGCAGATCCAGGCGCGCGTCGGCGAGGAGGTCGAGGATCTCGAGGAGCGCGGCCTCGGCGGAGTCTCCGTGCGAATGGCGATCGATCCGCCCGAACTCATCGCTCAGTTCCTTGATACGCCGATCGAACACGTGCAGATCGGCCCGCAACCGCGAGGCGTGCCGGGCCAGCTCGGGGGTGCTCATTGCGGGACCGTCCTTCGATTCGACGTACGGTGGGTGAAGTCATCGTGGCCGACGGGGTGCTCCGGCGCCACGCCCGTCACCCGGTGGGCCCGCTCGGCGGATTCGCCGCAACCGGCCTTCTCGTCCGGCCGCACGGGTGGAAGAATCACCGGAAAGCTCCCGCACCGGATACGACGCACGCAACGAATGGTCCGGGAATGTGCCGCGGGGAGGCGGTGACGCGATGGATCCTGTTCGGCTGAACAGCGGTGTGCACCGGTGGTCCACCGAGCATCTCGTTCGGCTCGTGGACCAGAGCACGACGCGCGATGCCGCCGTGGGGTGCGGACCTGTCGAGGCGGCCCGGATCGAATTGGCCCGCAGACGCGCCGGCGGAACGTTCGACTGGATGTGCCTGGTCGAGGATCCGGCCGACCCGGACCACCCCGCGCAGAGCCTGATCCTGTCCCTGCCGACGGGAGTGACCGAGGAGCAGGTGCGGTCGGAGGCACTGGCCCGTGCGCGCGCACGGTACGGTCCGCGGGTGGTCGTGCTCCACGTGCGCGCGTACGACTGACCAGGTGCGAGCGGACGATCACGATCCGGTGTCTCCGCTGAATCCCAGCTCGGACAGCGACGTCCGGAAGCGGTCGGGCCCGGCCGCCGCGAGTTCCGTGATCCAGACGAGCACCTCCGACATCGGTGCCGCCGTCGCCGCCACCGGTATGCGGGTCACGCCGGAGACGAGGACAGCGCCGCCGATCGTCTGCGACGCGTGGTGCGGACCGCCCCCGCGGGGCGCGGTTCGGATCTCGACACGCGAACCGGCACTGAGACTGTCGATCCGGACCTCGCTGAGCCGGACCGGCCGCGCGAAGGCGATCGTCAGGCCCACGCCGCTCCGCCCGGCCGGGACCTGCCGGGGATACAGGTCGGTGCTCCAGGCCGTGTTCGGGTTGGCGTCCGCCGCAAGGTCCGCCGTCACCGCATTGTCGGAAGTCCCGTCCCGCGACTGGGCGCGCACGGACAGCGGAACGAGGGGGACGCCGGACGATGCCGCCCGGGCACCGATCGGCGGCGGTGCGACGGCGACTGCGGGCATCGTCGGTGCCGTCACCGCGGTGTCGCCACCCGGGCCGCTCACAGCGGTGCCGGCGACCCAGCCGACCGCGGCGAGGCACGCCACCAGAACCATTGCAGCCGAGGCGGACACGGCCCCGACGCCGCGCGAGGCGGTCTCGGACGGCCGATCCACGGAGAGCCGGTCCGACACCGGCGAAGGGGTTACGTCACGTACAGCCTCGGCCCCGTGTTCCGCGCCCCGGAACGGAACATCGTCGCGCGGGAGCATCCGGACCAAACGTTCGACGAAATCGATTGCGGTGCACACTCGTCCGTCTACGGCATCGTCGGCGAGCGTCCACAGCGGGCGTGGGCCGGGACACCCGTCGCCGGCACCGAGCAGGCAGCGCAGCACCGCGCCGAGCCCGGCGACGTCGGTCGCCTCGTCTGCCCCGGGCAGGATCGCGGGGAACGCGAGGACGGCGGTGCCGCACTCGCCGACGCGGACGCGGACCGGATCGTCGAGGCACAGGACCGTGGACTGCCGGTGCGCGGCACGCACCGTCTCGGCCAGGCGAAGGGTCATCCGCGCGGCCGTGGCCGGGTCCGGACGGTCGCCGGCCACGTCGCGCAGCGACCGGCCCCGCGTCCACTCCGCCACCACCACGCAGTGGTCGGTGTCGTCGACGACGTCGAAGACGCGGGCCGCGGCCCCCACCCGATCGAAGGCCGCCGAGGCGGTCCGCACGCACACCTCCGGGAAGAAACCGGCATCCGGGGCGGGCCGGGGCATGAGGGTCAGCGCCACGGTCCGGTTCATGGCCGTGTCGCGCCCCCGCCAGCATTGCAGGCCGCCCACGGTGCCGTGCCGCTCCACCAGCCGGTAGCGGCCGCCCCCGACATGCGACCCGGCCTCCGGGAGCACCCGTCGAGGCGTCCCGTCCGGACCCGAGCCGTCGTTCCCGGTCATCGACGTCGCCTCCCCCTGAGCCGGATCCTCGAGCCTCATTGTCCGCCGGAGCGCACGCGGACGGACCCGGATCCGCACTCGGAAATCCCCGCCTGCGTGATTGGAGCGGAACATTTCCGGTTACCCCCCGGTAGCGGACAACCCCGCACAGACGTTCCCTACCACCGAGGAGCACGACGTCATGGACGAAAAAGGCACGTCCGCGGAGGCTCGCGAGGGCTTGCTGGACTCGATCAAGGGCAAGGCGAAGGAAGTCGCGGGCGCGGTGACCGGCAACGACTCGCTCACCGCCGAAGGGCAGCTCCAGCAGGCCGAGGCCCACGACCGCAAGGAGGCGAACACCGCCGAAGCCGTCGCGCGGGCCGAGACCGAGGAGGCCGCGGAGGAACTCGGCCGGGTCCGCGAGCAGGGCGCGCAGGAGCGGGACACGGTCCGGCAGGAGGCCGCGGCCGCCGAGCAGGACGTGCGCCGCCGGCAGCAGACCGAGCACGTGGCCGCCGAGCAGCAGGCGCAGCACCGGGCCGCGGCCGGGCAGCTCGAGGCCGAACAAGACGCCCGCGCCGAGACGGCGCGCGCGGAGGCCGCCGAGCGCGCTCGGGTGGCGGAGGCCACCGCCGACGCGATCGAGGCCACCGAGGACCACCGCGAGGCGATGGACGAGGCCGCCGAGGCGCGTGCCGAGGCCACGCGCGCTCGGCGCAAGGCCGAGAGCCTCGACGACGACGCCGAAACGCCCTGACCTCTCATACCCGACGAAGCGGAGACGACATGAACATCACCACTGTGCCCCTGGCCGTGCTGCGCCTGCAGTACCAGATCTTCCGATTCCCGCTGCAGATGATCGAGCAGCAGGTGTTCTCGCGATTCCCGCCCGATGCACCCCCACGACTGATGTACGAGCGGGGCCTCGGCATGCTCGACGGGACCGTGGGAACCGTCCTCGGCGCGCGCGACGTGCAGCAGCGCGGAGCCGCGATGACCGAGCGCACCGACGCGCTCGCCCGGGCGACGGCCCTCGAGGAGGAGGCCGCCCGCAAGGAGCAGGAGGCCGACGCCGCGCTGCGCGCCGAGCGCGAGCAGGCGCGGGCGCAGCAGTCGCAGGCCCACGAGGCGAAGCAGCGTGAGGTGGCGCAGGCCCGGGAGCGGGAGGAGGAGCGCAAGCGCACCGCCGCGCGCGATTCCGAACAACGCGCGAAGGCCGCGAAGCAGCAGGCCGACGCCGAGGCGGCACGGCGCACGCAGGCGGTGGAGACCGCCCGGCGGAAGGAACAGGAGCAGATCAGGGCGGCCGAGCAGGCCGCCGCCGCCCCGGCCGAGGCGCAGCTGAAGGACGCCGCCGGCAAGCAGAGCGAGGCCGCCGACAAGCGCGCCCGCGCCGAGCGGATGGAGGAGCTGGTCGGCAAGGAAAAGGCCGAGCGGAACGGACAGACCCCGGGCGGACCGGCCTGACGAGGCGACAGGTGGGGCGCCGGGGGTCTCACCGCACCGGCCGCTCCGGGATCGCGCGGATGCGGTCGAGAAGGTCCGCGAATTCGTCGTCGTCGGCCGGATCCTCGGGCGGGTCGATCGACAGCCCGTCGCACGTGCCGCCGTACCAGGATTCGAGGACGGCCGGCAGCTGAGCGTAGGTGCCCTGCGGGACGAGGGTGCGCAGCGCGTCGTCGGTCACCGTCTGCGGCATCTCGTTCCAATGCTGCTCCCGCGCCATCCTGGTCAGCCGGTCGCCGAGGTCGGCGAGACCGAGCGTCTCCAGCGTTCGGCGGTAGGCGGGCGTCGAGTACAGGAACGCGAATTCGGAGCGGGCCCTCTCGCGGGCGGCGGCGACGGTCCGGTCGTCGCCGCCGGTGATCGCTTTGGGAACCACCACGACGCGGGTACCGCCGTCGCGCCGGCCGCGGCGGTCGGCGCCCTCGCGCAGCGCGGGCAGGACACGTTCGCGCAGGAACGTGGGGTGCGAGTTCGTCGGGTGGGTGACGAATCCGTCGGAGCGCTCACCGGCGAGCACACACATCCGCCGGTTGACGCCACCGGTCCACAACTGCGGCGCCGGGACGTCGACGGGGCCCGGTCGGAAGTACGGCTGCAATCGGTCGAATGTGTAGTGCGGTCCGCTGTGCGACAGAGGCTCTCCCGTGGCGAACGATCCGAAGATCGCTCGCAGGGAGTCGAGGTAGTCGCGCAGCTGTGCGGCGGGGTCGCTCCACGGCATGGAGAACCGGCCGACGATGTTGCCGCGGACCTGCGTCGCGAGACCGAGCTGGAAGCGGCCCCCGGAGAAGCGGGCGAGCTCCCACGCGGAATACGCGGTCACCATCGGGCTTCGGGCGAACGCCACAACCATGCTGGTGCGCACCGTCAGCCGCGAGGTGTGTTCCAGCGCCAGTGCGCACACGGCGAACGGGTCCCGCACCGTCTCCGACACGTGCACGGTGTCGTACCCCAGCGCTTCGATCCGGCGTACCCGCTCGGCCACCCGGCTCAGCTGTGTGTCCGCCGGCAGTGATGCCACCACTTCCATCTCGGGACCTCCGTGTCGATCAGAAGACGACGATCCCGCGCAGGTTCCTGCCCTCGTGCATGTCGGTGAAGCCCTGCGCGATGTCGTCGAGCTTGTAAGTGGACGTGACCAGCTCGTCGAGCTTCAGCTTGCCCGAGGTGTACAGCTCGATCATCCACGGGATGTCGGCGGTCGGGGCGGAAGCGCCGAACAGCGAACCCTGCAGCCGCTTCTGGTACAGCACCAGTTCCAGGGCGCTGATCGGTATTCCGAAGTCCGTCATCTTGCCGAGACCGGTGACCACGCACGTGCCGGCCTTGCGGATCGCCGAGAACGCTTGTGCGATGTGCTCGCCGGTCGTGACGCCGACGGTGACGATCGCCGCGTCGGCGCCCTGCCCGTCGGTGCAGGAGCGGGCAATCTCCGTCGCCTCCGCCATGTCCGCGACGGCGTGCGTCGCCCCGAACCGCAGTGCGCTCTCGCGCTTGAACGGCACCGGATCGACGGCGATGATCTGCGCCGCCCCGGCGTGCGCGGCACCCTGGACGGCGTTGATGCCGATGCCGCCGATGCCCTGCACGATGACGGTCTGCCCGGGATACACCTCGGCGGAGTTCACCGCCGCGCCCCATCCCGTGCCGACGCCGCACCCCAGCAGGCACAGCGTGTCGAGGGGCAGGTCCTTGGCGACCTTGACCGCCGAATCGACGCTGACCGTGGTGTATTCGCTGAACGTGGACAGTCCGCACGTCTGCGCGACGGGCACTCCGTCGAGGCTCATCCGGAAACTCGTCGGATCGTCGGGGCGGCTGCCGGTCATGATGGCGGCACCGCGGTCGCACAGGTTCTGCAGGCCCTTGGCGCACCACCGGCACCGCCCGCACGCGGCGAGGAACGAGAACACCACGTGGTCGCCCTCGCTCCAGCCGGCTGTCTCGGGGCCGACCTGCACGACGACGCCGGCGCCCTCGTGGCCGCCGCAGATCGGGTAGCTGCCCACCGCGTGGTCGCCGGTGGCGATGTGGTCGTCGGAGTGGCACAGTCCCGACGCCACCATCCTCACCGTCAGTTCGCCGCGCCGCGGCTCGTCCAGCTCGAGGTCGGCGATCTCGTATGCGCCGGGTGCCTGACGGATGATCGCGCCGCGGGTTCTCATCGGGTTCCTCCGGGATTCGTGGGGGGTGGTCGTTGCGGGCGGCCGGAATCAGGGACTCACCTGAGCGGCCATCGTGGCGCGGTAGCCGTCGCCGTA
Source organism: Rhodococcus sp. 14C212 (assembly GCF_011058195.1). Classification (NCBI taxonomy): domain Bacteria; kingdom Bacillati; phylum Actinomycetota; class Actinomycetes; order Mycobacteriales; family Nocardiaceae; genus Rhodococcus; species Rhodococcus sp. 14C212. The sequence continues at coordinate 9,375 of NZ_JAALEH010000024.1, forward strand.
GGGCGGTAGCATCCCCCATTCGCGCCGCGGGTCCTGTTCCGGGGCGACGAACACGGTTCGGGCGTGGCTGAATTCGAGGAAGCCCTCGCGGCCGTTGTAGTGCCCCGTGCCGGACGCTCCGATTCCGCCGAACGGCGCGTCGAGCATGCCCGGGTGCATCATCACGTCGTTGATCGTGACGCCGCCGGACGTGGTGGAGTCGACGACGGTGCGCTGCTCCTCCGCATCCCGGCCGAAGTAGTACAGCGCCAGCGGTTTCGGTCCGGCGTTGATCCGCGCGAGGACCTGCCCGACGTCGTCGTAGGTCCGCACCACCATGGCGGGCCCGAAGATCTCCTCCTGCGAGATCGCGGCCGACTCGGGCGGGTCGACGACCATGCGCAGCGGACGGCGCCGCTCGGTGGTGCTGATCGGTTCCGGCGGGACGGTCTCGATGCGCACCCCCAGCTGCGCGGCGTCGCGGATGTAGCCGTCGATGCGGGCGGCGTGCCGATCGGCGACGACGGCGGTGACGTCGGGATTGCCGGCGGCCGTGGGCAGCAGCTCGGTGTAGGACTCGCGGACCGCGGCGACGAACGCCTCGAGGCTCCCGGCCGGGACGTACACGGTGTCCGGGTTGACGCAGAGCTGACCGGCGTTGGTGGCTTTTCCGACCGCGATCCGGAACGCGGCCGCCGCGAGGTCGGCCGAACGTCCGACGATCGTCGGGGACTTGCCGCCGAGTTCGAGGGTGACCGGCACGAGGTTGCGGGCGGCGTTCTCCATCACCGAGCGCCCGGCGGCCTGGCTGCCGGTGAACACGATGTGGTCGAACGGCAGGGACGTCAGGGCCTGAGCGGCGTCGGGTCCGCCGGTGACGACCGCGACCTCGGCGGGATCGAGGAATTCCGCGGCCGCGGCGGCCAGCACCTGTGCGGTGCGCGGCACGAGTTCGGACGGCTTGAGCACGGCCCGGTTGCCGGCGGCCAGCACCCCGGCGAGTGGGCTCAGGAGCGTGAAGACGGGGGCGTTCCAGGTTCCGATGATCGCCACCGACCCCTTGGGCTGGTAGTGCACCGAGGCGGTGGCACCGAGCTGGTCGTAGGGGGAGAAGACCGCGCGCTCCTCGGGCCGCATCCACTCCTCGAGGTGGTCGCGCGAGTACTTCAGCGCCGTCAGGGACCCGAGCACGTCGTTGAGGGTCGAGTATCCCGGGTGACGCCCGCCGAAGTCGGCGTCGATCGCCTCCACGATCTCGTCGCGGCGGGCGACGAGCAGGTCGATCACCCGCTGGATCCGGGCACGGCGGCCCGCCGCGGAACTCGTCCGCCGCGAGCGTGATTCCTGCTGCTGGCGTTCGAGCAGCGCGTGCACGTCGGAGGCGGCGCCGGTGGTTGCGGTCATGGCGCGGATGCTATGAGCGCACCCGGCCCGCCCCGGGCGAGATCCCGCTCAGCGAGACCCCGCGAACGGCGTACCCGCCGGGTCATCGGGTCGCGACGAAGCGGCGCCCCTCCCCAGTCCCCGCGCCCGGCGCCCGGCGGTCGCGGCGGGTCCACAGCACGCCGTCACCGGGGGTCGGGCCCTGCTGCGCCAGTTCGCGTTTGAGGATCTTGTTCGTGGCGGTGCTGGGCAGGTCCGCGGCGATCCGCACGTACCGCGGCCACGCCTTCGGCGACAGGTCGGGCTGGGCGGCGAGGAACTCCTCGAACATCTCGGGGGTGAGTTCGGCGTCGTCCTGCAGCACCATCGCGGCCATCACCTGGTCGCCGACGTGCTCGTCCGGCACCGCGTAGACGGCGACGCGGTTCAGGGCGGGCAGGCGCTGCAGGATCCGTTCGATGGGGGCGGTGGCGAGGTTCTCGCCGTCGACCCGCATCCAGTCCGCGGTGCGGCCGGCCAGGTAGATCCATCCGTCGGCGTCCTTGTACGCGAGATCACCGGACCAGAACATGCCGTGCCGAAGCCGTTCGTCGGTGGCCTCCTGGTCGTTGTAGTACCCGGAGAAGAACCCCGCACCGTGGGTGTTGACCAGTTCGCCGATCGCCTCGTCCGCGTTGATCAGGGCGCCGGTGGCGTCGAACTCCGCGGCGGGGCATTCCGTGACGGTGGCGGGGTTGTAGACGGCGACGCCGTCGAGTCCCTTGCCGATCGACCCGCGCGGCGTGCCCGGTTCGCGGGTGACGATGACGGCGTTCTCGGTGGAGCCGAAGCCGTCCCACACCGTGCAGTCGAACCGGCGCGCGAACTCCTCGATGTCGCGGTCGGTGGCCTCGTTGCCGAACGCCACGCGCAGCGGGTTGTCGCGGTCGTCGGGGCGTTCGGGGGTCGCGAGCACGTAGGCGAGAGGCTTGCCGACGTAATTCATGTATGTGGCGCCGCAGCGGCGGATGTCGTCGAGGAACCGGGACGCAGAGAAGGCGGCCGGGGACATGGCCGCGCCGCTGCCGATGCCCACGCTCCAACCGGCGAGGACGGCGTTGGAATGGAACAGCGGCATCGACAGATAGCAGACGTCGGCGCCGGTGATGCCGAACCGGCCGATGAGGTTCTGTCCCGCGAACAGCACCATCAGGTGTGCGACGCGGACCGGTTTCGGATCGCCGCTCGTGCCCGACGTGAAGATCATCATGAAGGTGTCCATGGCCCCGACCTCGCGGTATGGCCGGAGGACACCGGCGCCGGCGAGCAGATCGGCGCACTCCCGCGACGACGTGTCGAGGATCCGCACCCCCGGCAGGTCGAGCCCGTCCAGCAGCGGCCGGTGTTCCGGGTCGGTGACGACGATCTGGCAGTCGGCGCGCCGGATGTCGCGGGCCAGGCCGTCGCCGCGGCGGGTGGTGTTGATGCCGCACAGGACGTATCCGCCGAGTCCGGCCGCCGCCATGGCTTCGAGCATGTCGGGGGTGTTGCCGAGCAGGGTGCCCACGTGCATCGGGCGGTCCGGGTCCGCCACGCCCAGCAGGGCCGCGGCCTGGGCGGACGCGCGGCCGAGGTGCTCGCGCCACGTCCACGTGTGGTCGCCGTACACGATCGCGGTGGTGTCCTGGTCGCATCGCTCGCGCAGGGCTTGCTGGACGGTCTCTGCCATGGTCTACCTCGTCGTCGTGGGGGCGGCATCGTCGGCCCGGGGAATCCCGGCGGCCGGACTCCCGGCACCGAGATGCCGGGACAGGAACGAGATCTGATGGGCGACCGCGGCATCGAACCACTCGTGCCCCGGCCAGACGTCGAAGTGGTCGCACGGATAGTGGCGGACCTCGGCCCGCCCCCGAGCGGCGGCGACCGCGGCGGCGTGCGGCGGTGCGCTGCGGTCGAAGTCCGCGATCTGGACGAGCAGCGGGCACCGCAGTCCGGCGGCGTCCCTGCCCGGACGGTAGGTGCCGAGCTCGAGCGCGACGCTCGCGTCGATCTCGTTGCGCCACGTCGGGCCGGCGAGGGTCGTGTAGTCCTCGAAATACCCGTCCAGGGTCAGCGCCGCGGTCTCGCCGGGACGGCCCACGATCGGAATCGTCACGGGTGGGCGGCCCCGCAGGACCGCGACACGGCTGCGGGTTCCGGTTGCGGTGGACCGCAGCATCGACAGCGTCGAATGGTGCCGGGCCGCCAGCAGACCCGCGGCGGGACCGTCGACCAACGGTGTGAGGGCGACGACGGCGGCGACGTCCGGGCGGCGCGCCCCCACCGAGAGCACGTGTCCCCCCGACAGCGACACACCCCACAGGATCAGACGATTCGGGTCGGCGCCGTCGAGGCGGGCGGCGGCGCACAGGGCGGCCCGGTAGTCGTCTGCCTGGCCCCGCAGGTCGACCCGCTGACGCGGCACACCACCGGAGGCGCCGAATCCCCGGTAGTCGAAGGCGAGGACGTCGAGACCGGCCGCGGCGAGCCGCTCCGCGAACGCCTGCAGGCCGGAGTCCTTGGTGCCGCCGAGCCCGTGCGCCATCACGACGACCGGGCGGCCGTCGTCACCGGTGAACGCCTCGCCCCGGCCGGGGAAGTGCCAGGCGTCGCAGAGGTCGTCGCCGGATCGGAAGGTGTGGTGTCGGTATGCCATTCGGTACCTTCTCGGGGAGGACGGTCGGACGAACGCGACTACCGGTGCGTGAGGGCACGTTTCCTGCCCGCGGGCAGTTCGTGTACCCGCAGGTCGTGTTCGTAGAGGAAGTAGTCGACCTGCTGGGTGTGCCGGGGCCGGTCGAGCATGTGCCCGGTGTACTTACGCTGATCGGCCTCGATCACCCGCTCCATCTCGTCGACCGGCGGCGGCCGGTACCGGCCGATCACGTGGGCCGCGACGAGCCGGGCCTGGCATTCGACGAACGGGAACAGGGTGGGCGTGGCCTGTGCGAACCCGACGAAGGCGAGGTTGTCGAGGCCGGGCTTGAAGATCCGCTTGTAGAGCGGGAGGTGGTTGCCGGGCGCGCTGACGAAGTCCTCGTCGAAGAACGGGAAGGTGATGTTGTAGCCGGTGGCGTAGACGACGACGTCGAACTCCGACGAGGTGCCGTCCTCGAAGTGCACCGTCGCGCCGTCGAGCAGGCGGATGTCGGGCTTGGCGACGACGTCGCCGGAGCCGAGGCGCAGCGGCAGTTCCACCGACTGGGTGGGGTGGGCCTCGAAGAACTTGTGGTTGGGCGTGGGCAGCCCGTACCGCTCGGGACGCCCCGCGATGACGGGCTGACCGAGCTGGGCGAGCTTGCGCTGCCACGAGAGCGGAAGGTGGGGGCTGGTCCGGTAGTACTTGTCGGCCGGACGCCCCGCGATGTACTTCGGTACGATCCAGGCGCTCGAGCGGGTGGAGAGCGTGACCTCGTTGCCGAGCGCCTTCGACGACAGCTCCACCGCGATGTCGGCGGCACTGTTGCCGATCCCGACGACGAGAATGCGCTTGTCCGAGAAGTCGATCGGCGTGCGCGGGTCGATGTAGTGATGCGAGTGGAGGGACGTGCCGGTGAACTCACCCGGAAAGTCCGGGATCCGAGGGTCCCAGTGGTGGCCGTTCGCCACGACGAGGAAGTCGAAGTACCGGGTGCACCCGTCCTCGGTGTCGAGTTCCCATCGGCCGTCCGCGTTCCGGCGGGCATGCAGGACGCCGTTGCGGAACTCGATCCTCGACTCGAGGTCGAAGGCCGCGGCGTATCCGTCGAGGTACTGCTTGATCTGGGTGTGATGCGGGAAGTCGGGGAAGGACTCCGGCATCGGGAAGTCCTTGAACGAGAGCTGATGCTTCGACGTGTCGATGTGCAGCGAGCGGTAGGCGCTGCTGTGCCCGTTGGGGTTGCCGAACGCCCAGTTGCCGCCGATCCGGTCCGACGACTCGAAGCACGTGTAGGGCACGCCGTAGTCCCCGAGCATCTTGCCGGCGGTCAGACCGCTGATTCCCGCGCCGATGACGGCGGTGGTCGGTGCCGGCATGTGGCAGCTCCTCGTGTGCAGGTTCCGGCCACCCCGGTGAGCCGGTCCGATCTCCGGCGCGAGCGCGTCCGGTGACGACGACCACAATGTAGAACATGTTCACCGCGGGTGTATACACATTCCGGAAAGTGTCTACTGCGCGTAGGGTCGGCTCGCGGGCCGCGCGGTCCGCGAGCCGAGAGGAACAGCGCGTGCCCACCGAGACCAAACCCGGAAGCGTCCGCGAGCGGCTGCTCGCCGCGACCGAAGAATCGCTGCGCGCCAAGGGAATCCGGGCAACCACGATGGCCGAGGTGGCAGAGGAGGCCGGTGTGTCCCGGGCCTGGCTGTACCGGCACTTCCCGGATAAGGCGAGCCTGGTCGGCAGCGTGATCGTCCGGCTCGACGACGCGTACTGGACCGCCGCCAGGACGGCACTCGCCGGGTACGGCACCTTCACCGAGCAGCTCGCGGCCGGCGTCCGGATCGGCCGGGCCACCTACGACGATCCGGGAGCGCTCCCCCTCCGGCTGCGCGCCGCCGAGCCCGAGGAGTTCGAGGCGTGCGCCGGCGCAGGGGTGCGCGAACTCGTTCCCGACCTCGCGGCGTTCTGGCTCGAGTTCGTCGTCGCGGCGATCGAACGCGGGGAGGTCCGCGACGACGTCGATCCCGTCGAGGCCGCCGAGTGGGTGGCGCGCTCGCTCATCAGCCTCACCACGGTGCCCGGCAACACCCTCGACCCCGACAACGACGACGCCGTGCTGCGCTACGTGCGGCGCTACGTGCTCGCGGGCCTGTCACCCCACGCGCCGCGCTGATCGGCGCCCGTCAGCCCTCGCGTTCGAAGGTGACGAGCAATCCCTCGACCCCGCCCGGGCCGACGCGGCCCTTGATCTCGGCGGAGGTGATCGCCTTCAGGCGCCACCCCTGCCGGGCGTGCTCGTTGAGCAGATCCTCGAGCTTGTCACCGGACATCTTCCCGCCGAGCATCTTCTCGCGGACCTCGACAACCTTGTACGAGTACATCGCATCCCTCATGTCGTGGCGATCGGGAATCGGCAGGGGCGCCGACCTTTCGCATCCTACCCGCGCCCACCCCGGCGCGAGCCGGGCTCGACGACCGAAGGACGAATCCGCCCGAACCCGGCTGCCAGCAGGTTCCCAGCTTCCGTCCAAGGTTTCCCCAGCATCGCTTCGTAGCGTGAACCTCACCGAACCGAGCCGAGAGGACACCGCCATGAGTTCACGCCGGGCGCGTCGCGTTCCCACCGATCCCGAACTCCACGAGCACGACCTGGGCCTGGCCCACGACATGAGGACGATGCTGTCGCGCCGGCGGATGCTGGCCGTCTTCGGCGCGGCCGGCACCGCGGCCCTCGCTGCGTGCTCGACGGGCGGGTCGACGTCCGCTTCGGCGTCCGCGTCGGCCTCCACCACTGCCGCGTCGACCACCTCCGCGACCGCCGCGGGCGAGTGCGTGGCCGCCGCACCGCAGGAGACGGCCGGCCCGTACCCCGGCGACGGATCGAACGGGCCCAACGTCTTGATCGAGTCGGGAATCATCCGCAAGGACATCACCACCAGCTTCGGTGACTACACCGGCACCGCCGAGGGCGTGCCGGCCACCATCACCCTGCACCTGCAGGATCTCGCCGCCGGCTGCGCCCCCGGCCGGGGCATGGCCGTGTACCTGTGGCACTGCGACCGCGACGGGCAGTACTCCCTCTACAGCGACGGTCTGACGGACCAGAACTACCTGCGCGGCGTGCAGGTCGCCGACGCCGACGGCACCGTCTCGTTCACCTCGATCTTCCCGGCTTGCTACTCGGGGCGCTGGCCGCACATCCACTTCGAGGTGTACGACTCCCTCGAGGTCGCCGTCGCCGGCGACAACGCGCGGCTGACCTCGCAGATCGCCCTCCCCCAGGACGTGTGCGAGACGGTGTACGCCGGCGCCGACGGATACGCGCAGAGCACCCGCAACCTCGCGCAGATCAGCCTCGACTCCGACAACGTCTTCGGCGACGGCTGGGACGCCGAACTCGCCGCCGTCACCGGCAGCATCGACACCGGCTACGCCGTCGACATCGCGGTCGGTGTCGCCGAGAAGTCCGCGAACGTCCAGTCCGATGCGCCGCAGGGCGGGATGGGGGGCGGCCCCGCGGGCGGCCGCCCGGCAGGTCCGCCGCCCGGGCAGTGACGGTCGCTCACTTCGCCTTCGTCAGCGACCGCACTGCACCCGCGGACGCACGGCAGTCCTGCCGTCGACGCGCTCGGTTACTTCCTCCCGCCGGGGTTTCGCACGAGCTTCTTGTTGGCGAACTCGTTGAAGCCGAACCGGGCCAGCTCGCGGCCGACGCCGGAACGCTTGACGCCACCGAACGGCAGGTCCGGCGAACTCTTGCTGGTGCTGTTGATCCACACCATGCCGGTCTCGAGCTCCTCCGCCACACGGTCGGCCTTCTCCGGGTCCGACGTGAACACGCTGGACGAGAGGCCGAACGGCGAATCGTTGGCCGCCTCGATCGCCTCGTCGAGAGAACCGACGCGGTGCACGACCGCCACCGGCCCGAACAGCTCCTCGTGGTAGGCGCGCATCTCGGGAGTGACGCCGACCAGGACGGTGGGCGGATAGTAGGCACCCTTCTCGTCCCGCCGGTCCCCACCCGTCAGAACCTCGGCGCCGTGGGAGACGGCATCTTGCACCAGCTCGTCCAGTTCGTCGACGGCCGAGCGTGAAGACAACGGCCCGAGCTTCGTCTCGGGGCTGGCCGGGTCGCTGGGCTGCCAGGCGGTCATCCCGTCGAGGAACTTCCGAACGAACTCGTCGTACACGGGTTCCTCCACGAGGAAGCGCTTCGACGCCGTGCAGGCCTGTCCGCCGTTTCCGAGCCGGCCGACGACGGCGGCGGAGGCCGCCGCATCGACATCGGCGTCGCCGAGCACGATGAACGGGTCGGAGCCGCCGAGTTCCAGCACACACTTCTTCATGTGCCGGCCGGCGACCTCACCGACGGCGGAACCGGCCTTCTCGGATCCGGTGAGCGACACACCCTGGATACGCGGATCCGCAATGGCCGCCGCGACCTGGGCGGAGGAGATGAACGCGTTGAGGTACACCCCGTGGGGCAGCCCGGCCTCGGTCAGGACCCGCTCGATCGCGAGCGCGGACTGCGGGCAGTTCCGCGCGTGCTTGAGGATGATCGTGTTGCCCAGGGCGATGTTGGGGGCGGCGAAGCGGGCCACCTGGTAGTAGGGGTAGTTCCACGGCATGACCCCGACGAGCGGGCCGATCGCCTCGGTGCGCACGACCGCGGTACCTGATCCGGCGATGTCGAGGGGCTCATCCGCCATGAACTCCTCCGCGTGGTCCGCGTAGTACTGGTAGATCGAGGCCACCAGCGCCACCTCGCCCTTGGCCTGGGTGATCGGCTTGCCCATTTCCAGGGTGAGGAGCGCGGCCAGCTCGTCGGCCTGCTCCCGGTGGATCTCGGCGGCCCGGGCGAGAACCGCCCGTCGCTGTTCCAACGGCGTGGTGCGCCAGGAGCGGTACGCCGCGGCGCTGCGCCCGATGAGCTCGTCCAACTCGGCGTCCGAGATCTCCGGGTACTGCGCGACCTCTTCCCCAGTGGCCGGATCGGTGGTGGTGTACACACCCATGGGGTTCTCCTGTCAGGTAGTGGAGGACGGCCGGTGTCACCCGATGGCGGCCGGCCGTCCTCGGCTGGGGATGAGCGTCAGACCGTGACCATCTCGGCGGACTTCACGTCGAAGCCCCGGTATCCGGCGTCCGTGACCTCGGCCAGGACGGCACGGTAGTTGCGCAGGCCGCCCAGGTAGAACAGTACGCTCGGCTTCTTGCCCGGGATGTTCGCGCCGAAGATCCACGAATCACCCTTGGTGAACAGCGTGGCGTTCGCGATCTCGGTGCAGGTCTCGGTCCATTCGGCCTCGGCCTCCGGCGTGGGCTCGATCGCCCGCACCCCGTTGCGCTCGGCGTACGCGACCGTGTCGCTGATCCACTCGACCTGCGTCTCGATGCTCGGCGGTAGGTTCGTGAACGGACCGTTGGGGCCCAGCACCATGAACCAGTTGGGGAAGTTCGCCGTGGAGACGCCCAGGTAGCTGGTCGGCTGGCCGTCCCAGTGGTCGTTGATGTGCAGGCCGTCCCGGCCGCGGATCTCCATGCGGCGGTAGTTGCCGTCCACCGCGTCGAAGCCGGTGGCGAAGACGAGCACGTCCAGCTCGTGCAGGACGCCGTCCTCGGTCACCACACCCTTGACAGTGACCTCACGGATGGGGTTCTCCTTGATGGGTCCTCGATGATCTCGGCGACCTTCGCGCTCGGCACCGTGTTGTTCGATCGCAACACCCGGTCGGTGAAACTCACCGCGAGCGGAGAGGCCCTCGTCGGTCCCGCGCGGGAAGTGCTCGACGCCTTGCGCCGTGCCGAGGCCTCGGTGCGCTCGGCCGACGACGGCGATGTCGGCCTCGTCCGGATCTCCTTCGCCGGCGTCTCGACCCACCAGCTCGTCGCCCGGCTCGCCCGCGTGGTGCGGTCCCAGCGGCCGGGCATCCGGCTCGAGCTCTCCAGCCAGAACTTCGCCCAGCCGGCGATGAAGAAACTCGTAGACGGCGACACCGACCTCGCCCTGGGGCGCTGGGACATCGTCCCCGCCGAGATCGCCGCGCGCGTCGTGATGCCGGACTCCCTCGTCGTCGCGCTGCCCGACACCCACCCCCTGGCCGGCGCGCGCCGATTGTCGATCACCCAGCTCGCCGCGGAAAGCTTCGTCTCCCTCCCGCCCCACGAGGGCGCGGTCCTTCCGGATCGACTGCGGCGGCTCTCTCACGTAGGCGGGTCCGTCGCCGACGTCGTCCAGATAGCCCCCGATACGCAGACCGCCCTGGCCCTGGTCAGCGCCGAGGTCGGGTGCCCCCTGACGTTGGCCTCCGTGGCCCACAACGTCACCGATCTCCACGTCGTCTTCGTTCCGCTCGACGAGTCGACCCCCGATGTCGACCTACGCGTGGCGTGGCGGCGTGACGACACCAATCCCGCTCTCCAGATGGTGCTGAAGGTCGTGCTCGGGTTCGACGAGGTACCGATCGCCTGACGGATGGCACCGAGCGTCCGCGACGGTCGTCGTCCACTCCGAATCGGCGGTTCGCGGCGATTCGAACGCTCCACTTCGGCCCTGCCTTTCCGAGGTCCGGGGGCGGCAGACTCGCCCCATCGCCGCCGCCCCGGAAAGGACCCCACGTGAGCGCCCCCTCCCTGTCCCAGCACACGACGACGCTGCGTTTCCTCGACTCCGCCGACGGCAGTCCACTCGGCTGCTTCGCCTCGTGGCCGAACCACCGGTTCACCCTCACCGACGTCGTCGACGTCCTGCGGCGCTTCGGTCTCCACGTGAGCGACCACCGGCCGCTGGACGAGCCGGGGACGCACCACTTCACGATCGCGCCGTCCGGAACCGCCGCTCCGGACGCGGGGGTGCTCGATCTGATCGCGGGCGCGTTCGTCGCGGGGGCCGAGGGCCGCACCGACATCGACGACTTCTCGATACTCGTTCTGCAGGAGGGTATCTCGTGGCGGTGGGTCGACCTGATCCGGGCAGCCGTCCGGTTCCTGGCGCAGGCCGGTATCGGCCTGTCGCCCACGTACATGCTCGGCTGCCTGACGGCCACCCCCGGCTACGCCGCGGCCCTCACCGCACTGTTCGACGCCCGGTTCCGCCCCGGCCTGCCCGACCGGGAAGCCGCCGTCGCCGCCGCGGCCTCGGCGGTGGCCGGCCACATCGATCGCGCCGCGACCTTCGACCTCGACCGGACCCTGCGAGGGCTGCGCTCGTTCGTCGACGCGACCCTGCGTACCAACTGGTTCCAGAGCGGGGGCACCAAACCGTACGCGTCGTTCAAGCTCGATCCGTCCGCGCTGACCGTCGGCGGCGCGATCGTGCCGTTGCGGGAGATCTACGTCCACTCCCGCGACGTCGAGGGTGTGCACGTGCGGGCCGAGCTCGTCGCCCGGGGCGGGCTGCGGTTCTCCGAACGCCCGGAGGACTACCGCACCGAGGTCCTCGGACTGATGGCGACCCAGGCCGTCAAGAACGCGCCCATTGTCCCGGGCGGCGCCAAGGGCGCCTTCGTGATCCGCCCCGGATCCACCGCGGACCTCACCACCGCATACACCACCTTCATCCGCGGCCTGCTCGACGTCGTCGACAACATCGTCGACGGAGCGCCGACCACCCCGGCCGACACCGTCGCCTACGACGGCGCGGACGCCTACCTGGTGGTCGCCGCCGACAAGGGCACCGCCCGCATGTCCGACACGGCGAACGCCGTTGCCGCCGAATACGGTTACTGGCTCGGCGACGCCTTCGCCTCGGGCGGGTCGGCCGGCTACGACCACAAGGCGATGGGCATCACCGCTCGCGGCGCGTGGGTGGCCGTGCGGCACCGCTTCGCCGAACTCGGCCACGACGTCGACACGCAGACCTTCACCGTCGCGGGCATCGGCGACATGTCGGGCGACGTCTTCGGCAACGGCATGCTGCTCAGCGACCGCATCCGCCTCGTCGCGGCCTTCGACCACCGGCACATCTTCCTCGACCCCGACCCCGACCCTGCCGCCTCCCACCGCGAGCGCACGCGCCTGTTCGCGCTGCCGCGCTCGTCCTGGGCCGACTACGACCCCGCGGCGATCTCCGCGGGCGGCGGCGTGTGGCCGCGCACCGCCAAGTCCGTGCCGCTGTCCGCCGCCGCCCGCGCGGCCCTCGGCATCGACGCCGAGACCCTGACGCCCGACGAGCTGATCAAGGCCGTGCTCTGCGCGCCCGTGGACCTGCTGTGGAACGGCGGCGTCGGCACGTACGTGAAGGCCTCCGGCGAAACGCACGGCGACGCCGCCGATCCCGCCAACGACCGGGTCCGCGTCGACGCCCGCGAGGTGCGTGCGCGCATCGTCGGCGAAGGCGGCAATCTCGGCTTCACCCGCGCCGCGCGCGTCGAGTACGCGCGCCACGGCGGCCGCTGCGACGGCGACTTCATCGACAACGCCGCCGGCGTCGCCACCTCCGACCGGGAGGTCAACATCAAGATCGCGGTCGATCGCGCGGTCGCGGCCGGAACGCTGGCGCCCGGACAGCGGGAGACGCTGCTCGCCGCGGTGACCGGCGACGTGGCCGAGGCCGTGCTCACGGCGTCCCGGGATCAGGTGCTGGCCCTGGGTTGCAGCGAGCACGACGCCCCGGCGCTGCTCACCCAGCACGAGCGGCTGATCGAGGACCTGGCGCGGGCCGGCCGGATCGCCCGCGACGGCGACGGCCTGCCCCCGGCGGAGGAGATCCGGGAGCGGAGCCGGGCGGGAACGGGCCTGCTGCGACCGGAACTCGCTGTGCTGCTGGCGCAGTCGAAGAACGTCGTCGCGAGCGAGCTGGCCGCGTCGTCGCTGCCGGACTCCCCGGCCTGCAGCCCGTGGGCCGAGAATTACTTCCCCGCCGAGATCCTGGCCCGCGCCGGAAGCGGCGTGGCCGAGCATCCGCTGCGCCGGGAGATCGTCGTCGCGTCGCTCGCGGACGAGCTCGTCAACCGTCTCGGCCCGGGAGCCCTGTACCGGCTCGAGGAACGGTTCGGCGCCGCCACCGCGGACTCGGCGCTCGCCTACGTGGTGGTCAGCCGGGTACTGCACACCGAGGACATCCGAACCCGGATCCTGGCGGCAGGCGCCGATGCACGCAGCACGCTGGCGGAGCTGAGCGCGCTCGCGCGCGTCGTCGAGGCCGAGATGGCGTGGTTGCTGCGCCACACCGCCCGCCGGGCGCTCCGCGACGTGCTCACGGGTGCGTGCGACGACGCGGACACACCGGAGGCTCTCGTGGCGCTCTTCGCCGCGCCCGTCGCCGCCGCACTGGGCGACCGGCCGTCGGCCGAGGACTGCCGCGGCGCATTCGCGAACGCCGCGGTGGCGCTGCGCCTGGGCACCGACCCCGCCCGTGTCGCCGCGGCCCGGGACGCACTGATCGACAGCCTTCACATCCGTTGGCTGCTGGACGGTTTCGCGACCCGCGTCCGCGCCTCCTACTGGGAGGCCATGGGTGCGGCGGCCCTGCGCGACGAGATCTCCGACCGCCTCGACGCCCTCGTCGTCACCGCGCTCGAGGCGAGTGCCGCGGACCCGGCCGGTCGCGCGCACCGCCTCGTACGGCTCCTCGACCGGCTCCGCGGCGAGGACCCGGTGGACACCGCACGGCTGGCCGTGATCGCCGGGGAGCTGCGCCTGCTCGACCGTTGAGCGCGTGCCTCGCAGGGACGGGACCCTGTGTGCGGCATGGTGTTATGTCGTGGTCGATGCGCTGTCTTCGCGCTCGGTCACCTGCGGCGAAGGCCGTTGCTCGTGAGGGTGCCCTCGACCGTCGTGCCGACGGTCGAGGGCACCGACGAGATGCTTACGCGTCATCCTGCCGCTTGGCTGCTTCCCGTCCCGCGAGGTAACCGAACACCAGTCCGAGCGAGATCGTCCCTCCGGCGCCGCCGTAGAAGCCCTTCGTGGGTGCGCCTCCTGCGTTGCCGGCGGCGTACAGGCCTGGAATGACCTTGCCTTCGGTGTTCAGCGCGCGTCCGAGTGCGTCGGTCTTCGGGCCGCCCACGGTGCCGAGCGCGCTGGCCTCGACCTCGAGCGCGTAGTACGGCGCGGTGTCGACCGGTCCCAGCACGCTCGACTTCGGGCTCTTCAGCATGGGTCGGATGATCTTCGCCAGGGGTCCGACCACGAGGGAACGCACGCGTTCGGGGTCGTTCTTCTTCGCCACCCGTCCGGCGAGCTTGCTCACGATCGGACCGATCGCCGCGGCGATGCGCATCCGCGCCTTTGCGGTGGCGGCGGGGAACCGCGCGTCGGGCGAGTTCTTGCCCAGCCGGGGATAGTAGGCGCCGAAGTAGCGGTCGAACAAGGTGTCCCCGCGGTGGAACTGCGGGTCGCGAGCGCGGGCGGCCTCGGGGTTGAACCGGTCGACCGTGCGGAGCAGCCCCACCTCGTCGACCCCGATCTTGTCCGCGAGCTCCGACAGGGTGTCGGCGCGGTGGAGGTAGTCGGGCACCTCTCCGCCCGGCGTGACGCCGAAGATCCCGAACTTCGTCCAGTAGTTGTGGTCGAAGATCAGCCAGGCCGTGGCATTGGGCATGGTGCCCGTCTCCGGGTCGACCTCGCGCATGATCTGCCCGAACTGGTCGTAGGCCAGGGCCTCGTTCGCGAAGCGCTCACCCTTGCTGTTGACCATGATGCTGTGCGGCAGCGCTCGCTCGCCCAGGAACACCCGACTGAGCGGGCGGCCCTCCAGCTCTTCACCGGGCAACTGCACGCCGGGCATCCACCAGGCGTCCTCCATGCCGGTCAGATCAGCGCCCACCTCCTGCGCCAGCTGCACCGCGATGCCGTCGTGGCCCTGGGGGGAGACCTGCACGCCGAAGGGCGCGTCGAGGTAGGTCGTGGTGATCTCGGTCGAGCTCTCGAACCCGCCGCTGGCCAGCAGGACCCCCCGGGTGGCCCGCACCGTGTGCTCGGCGCCGTCGGCCCGCACGACGATCCCCCGCACCCCCGACTCGTCGGTGACAAGCCGGGTCGCGGGCGTCTCGACGCGAACGTCGACGCCGTTGCGCAGGCTCGCCTCGAGCAGGGCTCCGATCAAGGCCGGTCCGGCGAGCCAGACGTCGTCGATGCCGATCCCGCCCAGCAACCAGAACGGGAGCGGGTTCTTGGCCATGCCCGTGGTCAGGGCCGGTCGCACGTACTTCGCGTTCTCCCCGAGGCCCTCCGGGGAGTACGGGCCGGGGAACAGTGCCCGGCCGACGGACGCGCCGTCGATGTCGGAGCGGTAGTCCGGCCAGATCGTCGGGATCCACCCGAAGGAGGTGTGCTCTTCGATGAACCGGGCGACGTGCGGTCCGGTTTCGAGGAACTTCTCCACCAGGTCGTGGTCGAGGATCCGGTCGCGACCTTGGCCGTAGATGTACCGCCGCGCCTGGTCCAGGTCGTCGTGCACCTTCAGGTCCTTGGTCGAGAAGCCGTGGTTGGGGATCCAGGCGGCACCCGCCGAGATCCCGGTGGCGCCCCCGACGATCTCCCGGGACTCGACCACGAGGACTCGTGCACCCTCCCCGGCGGCGGTGAGCGCCGCCATCAGGCCTGCGCCGCCGGACCCGACGATCGCCACGTCCACCTCGTCGGGGATGCCCTTCTGGGACACGGTCCCGATGGAGCCGCTGTGCTTGGTCGAACTGCTGGCCATGATCCTCCGTACGGTCGGTTCCGGTCACGACCCTCCCGACCGGAAGGGCGCGACGCGCGTCATATAGTTGATTACTCAATCATATAGTTGAACACTCAACCACATGCGCATATTCCCGTCCGGAGTCACCCCGTGAAGGCCACTCGGACTTCCCCGGGAACGGTGCCGTGCCGGCTCCGACGACTTTCGATCACATTTCCGACCCGCTCCGTCATTCGCCCGCGCACATTCGGCGACGGTCGCTGTGGCGGTGGGTATCCCGAACCGGGACTCGGCTGTGCCACTACGCCCCAAGACATTACGAACTGCGACTGCAGGACTGGGGCGCCGGTTCCCCGATCAGCAGGGCGAGCAGCAGCTCGGCCCGGACTCGGGCGTCGCCGAGATCGACGCCGAGCACCTGCTCCGCCTTGGCGATCCGGCTGCGCAGGGTGTGCCGGTGCACCTCCAGGGCCGCGGCCGCCGCCTCCCATTGCCCGTTCGCCTCGAGGAACGCCCGCAGCGACGCGACGAGCCTGGTCCCTCGGCCGCGGTCGTAGTCGGCGAGAGCGGACACTGTGGACGCGGCCACGGATTCGAGCACGGCCCGCACCGCCGGGGAGGCGAGCAGGGCCGTTCCGTGCGTGGCGTCGAACTCGACGAGGCGGTGGGCCGCGTCCGCCGCAGCCACGGCGTGTTCGGCCTGCTCGACGGCGCGGCGGGTGTCGGCGAGCCGGTGCGCGGCGCTGAGCCCGGCGCGGAGGGTGCGCGCCTGCGGCGGGGCGAGGTCCGCCAGCAGCTCCGCCACGTCGGACAGCGTGTCCTCACCGCGCAGCAGCACGGTGAGCGCCTCGTCGCCGCTGCGCGCGTACAGCGGACGCTGCCGGGCCCCGAGGCCGGCGTCCAGCACGCGCCGCACGTCGGCCGCGGCCGGGGTGTGCAGACGCAGGATCCGGATGCGGTTGCGGGCGCCGACCGCATCGGCGAGGTATTCCAGGGCGTCGCCGGAGTCGAGGACGCCGTCGACGAGCAGACCGAACGCCTTCGCGCCCAGCGAGTTCCGCTCCGCACGCAGCCGCCGCGGCTTGTCCAGCTCGAGGGTGACGAGGGAAACGGCGTGGCCGATCAGGACGAGTTCGACGTTCTCGAGCGGGCGGTCGGCCTGCACGGCCAGGTGCCCGCTGACGAGGCCGGCGTGCATGACCGGTTGCACCGTCAGCGTCCGGCCGGGCCGGCTCGTGGTGACCGAACCGGCGCCGTCCCGGCGCAGCTCCGAGATCTGCTCTGCCAGTTCCGCCGCGGCCTCGGGGTGGGCGGCCACCTCCCCGCTGCGCTCGTCGAGGTAGGCGACGGCGGCACTGGCGGCGACGGCCAGTTCCCGCACGATCGCGGCCACGCCGCCGCGCAGCGCGGCGCGGGTGATGCGGACCTGGGTGTCGGCGGCGCGCCGCACCAGCTCGTACTGCTGCTCGGCGAGCCGGGCGGTGACGGCACGGCTCACGGCCGCGAACGGCGTCGTGTACGGCACCTCCAGCAGCGCCAGCCCCACCGCGTCGGCCGCCTCGAGCACCGACGGCGGGATCCGCTCGTGCGACAGCCCGGTGCCGAACCCCAGGGCGGCGATGCCCGCCTCCGCGAGGCGGCGCACGTAGTCGCCGCCCTCCTCGGGCTGCAGTCCCAGGCCGGTGGTGAGGACGAGTTCCCCGCCGGAGAGCCAGGGCCGCGGGTCCAGCAGTTCGGTGGGCTGGACGAAGCCGATCGGCCGATCCTTCCCGGTCCGGCCGCCGCGCAGTGTCAATCCCAGCCCCGGCTGCCGCAGCAGCCAGGCGATGCCGACGCTCATGGGGCCATCGTAAGACCCCTCGACGAAATGGCGCGGTGCGATTCGCCGGGTTGTACGGATCGGCCCTGTCTCTGGTACGTGGCCGCTCCCATACTCGAATCGTCTCTACGCCGCCGAGCCCGAGGAAGTCCCCCATGACGAGCATCGAATACCGCCTTCCACAGCAGCGTCGCCTGGTCACCGCGCTGCCCGGCCCGCGCTCGGCGGCACTGACCGAACGTCGCCGCACGGCCGTCGGGGCGGGTGTGGCCTCCTCCGTGCCGGTGTACGCGGCCGACGTCGACGGCGGCATCGTCGTCGACGTCGACGGCAACGCCCTGATCGACCTCGGCTCCGGCATCGCGGTCACCAGTGTCGGCGCCTCGGACCCGGCGGTCGTGGCGGCGGTGCAGGAGCAGGTCGCGCACTTCACGCACACCTGCTTCATGGTCACCCCCTACGAGGGCTACATCGCCGTCGCCGAGAAGCTCGCGGCCCTGACCCCCGGTGACCACGCCAAGCGCACGGTGCTGTTCAACAGCGGTGCCGAAGCGGTGGAGAACGCGGTCAAGATCGCCCGCGTCGCCACCGGTCGCAGCGCCGTGGTGGTCTTCGACCACGCCTACCACGGCCGCACCAACCTGACGATGGCGCTGACCGCGAAGAACCAGCCCTACAAGGAGGGCTTCGGCCCGTTCGCCCCGGACATCCACCGCGTGCCGGCGTCGTACCCGTTCCGCGAGGGCCGCAACTACGACGGCACCGAGGTCACCGGCGAGCAGGCCGCCCACCGCGCGATCGCGCAGATCGACAAGCAGATCGGTGCGCACAACGTCGCCGCGATCGTGCTCGAGCCCATCCAGGGCGAGGGCGGATTCATCGTGCCGGCCAAGGGTTTCCTGCCGACCCTCGTCGACTGGGCGAAGGCCAACGGCATCGTCTTCGTCGCCGACGAGGTGCAGACCGGGTTCGCGCGCACGGGCGACTGGTTCGCCAGCAACGACGAGAACGTCGTGCCGGACCTGATGACCCTCGCCAAGGGCATCGCCGGCGGCATGCCGCTCGCCGCGGTGACCGGCCGCGCCGAGCTGATCGACGCCGTCCACGGCGGCGGCCTCGGCGGCACCTACGGCGGCAACCCCGTCGCGTGCGCCGCGGCGCTGGCCACGCTGAACCGGATCGAGCAGCTGGACCTGTGCGGCCGCGCCCGGCGCATCGAGCAGATCGCCACCGAGCGGCTGCGGGCGCTCGCCGCGGACGTCGACATCGTCGGCGAGGTCCGCGGCCGCGGTGCGATGCTCGCCGTCGAGTTCGTGCAGCCCGGCACGCGCGAGCCGAATCCGGAGGCCACCAAGGTGATCGCCGCGAAGGCGCTCGAGCAGGGCGTCATCGTGCTCACCTGCGGCACCTTCGGCAATGTCGTCCGCCTGCTGCCGCCGCTGGTGATCTCCGACGAACTGCTCACCGACGGACTCGACGTCCTCGCTGCCGCCGTCCGCGACGTCGCGGGCGTGCGCCCGACCCTGGCAGGAGCCACCCGATGACCCACACCCTCCCCGCGGGCGTCCCGACCCGGCTCTGGCTCGGCGGCAAGCTCACCGACTCGTCCACCGGCGCGACGTTCCCCGTCGAGGACCCGGCCACCGGCGCGGTGCTCGCCGAGGTCGCCGACGCCTCCGCCGACGACGGGCTGCGCGCCCTCGACCTCGCCGTCGCCGCGCAGGCCGAGTGGGCCGCGACCCCGCCGCGCGTGCGGGGCGAGATCCTGCGCACCGCCTTCGAACTCGTCCACGCCCGCGCCGACGACTTCGCCCGCGTCATCACCCTCGAGATGGGCAAGACCGTCGCCGAGGCGCGCGGTGAGGTGAACTACGGCGCCGAGTTCCTGCGCTGGTTCGCCGAGGAGGCCGTGCGCATCGGCGGCCGCACCGCCACCGCCCCCGCCGGGAACGGGCGCATCCTCGTCACCAAGGAACCGGTCGGCCCCGTCCTGGCGATCACCCCGTGGAACTTCCCGCTGGCGATGGCCACCCGCAAGATCGGCCCGGCCCTGGCCGCGGGCTGCCCGATCCTGGTCAAGCCGGCCGCCGAGACCCCGCTGACGATGCTGCTGCTCGGGCAGGTCTTCGCCGACGCCGGGCTGCCGGCCGGGGTGCTGTCGATCCTGCCCGCCACCGACGCCGCCGCCCTCACCGGGCCGCTGCTCACCGACGCGCGGCTGCGCAAGATCACCTTCACCGGTTCCACCGGCGTCGGCAAGCTGCTGGTCCGCCAGTCCGCCGACCGGCTGCTGCGCACCTCGATGGAACTCGGCGGCAACGCCCCGTTCCTGGTGTTCGGCGACGCCGACGTCGACGCCGCCGTGGACGGCGCGATGGCCGCGAAGATGCGCAACGGCGGCGAGGCCTGCACCGCCGCCAACCGCTTCCACGTCGCCCGCAGCGTCGCGGGCGAGTTCACCGACAAGCTCACCGCCCGCATCGCGGCGCTGCGCACCGGCCACGGCCTCGACGACGGCACCGACCTCGGCCCGCTCATCACCGCCCGGCAGCGCGCCACGGTCGACGCGCTGGTGCGCGACGCCGTCGAGCGCGGTGCCCGGGTCCGCACCGGCGGGCAGATCCCCGACGGTCCCGGCACGTTCTACCCGCCGACCGTGCTGGACGAGGTGCCGGCCGACGCGCGGCTGCTGCGGGAAGAGATCTTCGGGCCGGTCGCGGCGATCACCGTCTTCGACACCGAGGACGAGGCGATCGCCGCCGCCAACAACACCGAATACGGCCTGGCCGCCTACTTCTACACCCGCGATCTCGACCGCGCGATGCGTGTGGCGGGGGCGCTGAAGACCGGCATGGTCGGCGTCAACCGCGGCATCATCTCCGACGTCGCCGCCCCGTTCGGCGGCGTCAAGGAGTCCGGTTTCGGCCGCGAAGGCGCGGCCGAGGGCATCGAGGAGTACCTCGACACCAAGTACATCGCCTTGTAGGCCCCGCGGCGGGACACCCCGCCCCGGCAATCGAATACCGGCTCGGTCCGGGATCACGGCACACCGCCGGTCCCGGACCGAGCCGTATCCTTTTGCGGCTCAGCCCTTCCGGAGCCGATCCAGGCGCGCTTCGAGTCCGGCGATCATCGCGTCGAGGCCGGCGTCGAAACCGGCGTCCGGGGTGTAGTGGCCGCCCGATCCGGCGAACGCGTCGATCGCCGCGGTGAACACCGGGCTGTCGCCGGCGAGATCGGCGGTGTCGAAGATGTCGGCTGGTGCGTTGGCGTCGAGCGCGGAGCCGAAGATGAACGACTCGAGCGCGACGACGACCGGCACGATCGTGTCGATCGGCCACCCGGCCTCGGCGAAGCCCGCGGCCACCGCCTCGTACACCGCCAGGGTGCGGGGCGCGCCCGCGACGGGCATCACGGCGATCACCGGGACCAGCGGCGCGTGCCGGGCGAACACCTCCCGGTAGGACAGGGCCCACCGCCGCGTCGCCACCGCCCACGGTTCGGCACCGAAGCCGCTCACGTCGATCTTGGTCATGAGGTCCTCCTGCACCCACAGCAGGACGTCCTGCTTCGAGCTCACGTGGTTGTACAGGGCGGACGGGGCCACGCCGAGGGCCCGGGCGAGCTTGGCGACGGTGAAGGCGTCGTAGCCGCCCTGCTCGATCACGTCGAGCGCCGCGTCGGTGATCGCCTGCCGGGACAGCACTTTCGTCGACGGCCGGCCGGCGCGCCGGTGCGTCCCCTCTCCCACGCCGCTCCCCTTCGTCTCACGATTTCCGGCCACGAATTGTCGCGAGGGTCTTCTCCTCGCGCCTCGATGAGGTTACAGTGTGATGCGACACATATGAATGTCGTTCATTTTCTCGAAGGGGAATCCCATGAAATCCATCGAGCGTGACGTCGTCGTCGTCGGGGCGGGCCCGTCCGGCCTGACCGCCGCCTACCGTCTCCGGCAGGCGGGCCTGCGGGTCGCCGTCCTCGAAGCCCGCGACCGCGTCGGCGGCCGCACCTGGACCGACACGATCGACGGAGCGATGCTCGAGATCGGCGGTCAGTGGGTGTCCCCCGACCAGACCGCCCTCATCGCGCTGCTCGACGAACTGGGCCTGCGCACGTTCTCCCGCTACCGCGAGGGCGAGAACATCTACCTCGACGCCGAGGGCCGGCCCGTCCGGTACCGCGGCGAGATGTTCCCCACGTCCGAGCACACCCGCGCCGAGATGGACAAGCTGATCGCGCTGCTCGACGAACTCGCCGCCGACATCGGCCCCCGGGAGCCGTGGGCGCATCCGCGGGCGCGGGAACTCGACACCGTCTCCTTCCATCACTGGTTGCGGGCCAACTCCGACGACGAGGAGGCGTGCAACAACATCGGGCTGTTCATCGCCGGGGGCATGCTCACCAAGCCGGCCCACGCGTTCTCCGCGCTGCAGGCGATCCTCATGGCGGCCTCCGCGGGCTCGTTCAGCAACCTCGTGGACGAGGACTTCATCCTCGACCAGCGCGTCGTGGGCGGCATGCAGCAGGTGTCGCAGCGGCTCGCCGAAAAGCTCGGCGAGGACGTCTTTCTCGGCAGCCCGGTCCGGACCCTGCACTGGTCCGAGGGCGACGAGCCGGGCGCGCCCGGGCACGTGCGGGCGGTCGCCGACGGCGTCACCGTCGATGCCCGGTTCGCCGTGCTGGCCGTGCCGCCGAACCTGTACTCCCGGATCTCCTACGTCCCGCCGCTGCCGCGCCGCCAGCACCAGATGCACCAGCACCAGTCCCTCGGGCTCGTCATCAAGGTGCACGCCGTGTACGACACGCCGTTCTGGCGCGAGGACGGCCTGTCCGGCACGTGCTTCGGCGCCGGGGCACTCGTTCAGGAGATCTACGACAACACCAATTTCGAGGATCCGCGCGGCACCCTGGTGGCCTTCGTGGCGGACGAGAAGGCCGACGCCGTCTTCGAACTCCCCGCCGCGGAACGCAAGGCCGCGATCCTCTCGTCCATGGCCGGCTACCTCGGCGAGAAGGCACTGAACCCGGTCGTCTACTACGAATCCGACTGGGGTTCGGAGGAGTGGACCCGCGGGGCCTACGCGGCGAGCTACGACCTCGGCGGCCTGCACCGCTACGGCAAGGACCAGCTCAACCCCGTCGGTCCGATCCTCTTCTCGTCGTCCGACCTCGCCGCGGAGGGCTACCAGCACGTCGACGGAGCCGTGCGCATGGGCGAGGACACGGCCCGGCGCATCCTCGACGCCCTCGGCTCCCGCGCGACCGCGGCGGCGGGCGCCCCGGCGCACTGACCGCGTCCCGCGCCTGGACCGCGGCAAGACCGAACATTCTGTTTCCCAGCACTTTTCACGATCTCTCGGCGCCCGTCTCGGCGTCCGACCCGCTCACGACGAGGTGAGCATTCCGGTCCCGGCGGCGCCGCTGCCCTCCGAACCTTCCGCACGATCCGGCCGCCGGATCCCCTGGCCCGGCACCGCCGGTGCGGCCCACACTGATCACCAGAGTCCCTGCCCCGGTCGGGCAGGCCTCCGAGAGGAACCCAGCCATGACCGATCTCCGCGAGAACTACATCGACGGCGCATTCGTGCCCTCGACGGCCACCGAATCCCTGCCGCTGATCGACCCGGTCGACGAATCCCTCGTGGGCTCGATCCCGGTGTCGACCGCCGCCGACGTCGACGCCGCGGTGGCGGCCGCGCAGCGCGCGTTCCGAACCTGGGGCAGGACCACCCCCAAGGAACGCCAGGCGGCGCTGCTGAAGCTCGCCGACGCCCTCGAGGAGCACTGCGACGAACTCGTCGAGGCCGAGTGCCGCAACACCGGCCAGCCGAAGTCCATGATCGCGGACGAGGAGGTCAAGGTCGGCGCGGATCAGCTGCGCTTCTTCGCCGGGGCGGCCCGTCTGCTCGAGGGCAAGGCGGCCGGCGAGTACATGGAGGGCCACACCTCCTACGTGCGGCGCGAGCCGATCGGTGTGGTCGGCCAGGTCACGCCCTGGAACTACCCGCTGATGATGGCGCTGTGGAAGATCGGTCCCGCGCTCGCCGCCGGCAACACGATCGTGCTCAAGCCCAGCGACACCACCCCGGACAGCACGCTGGTGCTGGCCCGCCTGACCCAGGGCATCCTGCCCGACGGTGTCTTCAACGTCGTGCTCGGCAACGCCGCCACCGGGGCCGCCCTCGTCGACCATCCCGCGCTCGGCCTGGTGTCGATCACCGGCTCGGTCCGCGCCGGCATCGAGGTGGCGGTCTCCGCGGCCCGGCAGCTCAAGCGCGCCCACCTCGAGCTCGGCGGCAAGGCCCCCGTCCTGGTGTTCGACGACGCCGACGTGGCCAAGACCGCCGAGGCCGTCGCGGCGGCCGCCTTCTTCAACGGTGGCCAGGACTGCACGGCCGCCACCCGGGTACTGGTCCACGAGTCCGTCCACGACGACCTCGTCGACGCGCTGGCACGCCAGGCCGAGCAGCTGCGACCGGGCCGTCCCGACGACCCCGACGCCTTCTACGGCCCGCTCAACAACGCCGTGCACTTCCAGCGCGTCACCGACAAGATCGCCGCCCTGCCCGCCTCGGCGACGATCGTCACCGGCGGCACGCGCGCCGGCGAGAAGGGCTTCTTCTTCGAGCCGACGATCGTCACCGGCGTGGACCAGCACGACCCCATCGTGCAGGACGAGACGTTCGGCCCGATTCTGACGGTGCAGTCCTTCGCCACCGAGGACGAGGCCGTCGCCCTGGCCAACGACGTCCGCTACGGGCTCGCGGCGAGCGTGTGGACCCGCGACCACGGGCGCACCCAGCGCCTGTCCGCCGCGCTGGACTTCGGGGCGGTGTGGATCAACTGCCACATCCCGCTCGTCGCGGAGATGCCGCACGGCGGGTTCAAGCACTCGGGCTACGGCAAGGACCTCTCCGCCTACAGCGTCGAGGACTACACCCGCATCAAGCACGTGATGAGCACCCACGACTGACCTTCCGCGGCCCCACCGCGCCGTCGCCGGAGCCGGCACCACGCCGGCTCCGGCCTCCCTACCGGATCGGAATCCCATGAGACTGGTTGTCGGATACCTCGCCACCCCCAGCGGCGCGGACGGGCTGGCGCTCGGCGTCCAACTGGCCCGCAGCCTGGGCGCCGAACTCGACATCTGTATGGTCCTGCCCCCGGACCGCCCGGTGCCCTCCCGGGCACCCACCGAGCCCGGGTACGAGGACGTCCTCGCCGGAACGGGCGAAGCATGGCTCGCCCAGGCGGCGGCCACGGTGCCCGACGACGTGCGGGCACACACCCACCTGAGCTTCCATGAGTCCTTCGCACAGGGCCTTCTCGACGAGGTGGCGCGGCTCGGCGCCCGTGCCGTCGTCGTCGGTGCCGCGGGCGACGGGCTCCTCGGCCGGCACTCCATCGGCACGGTGTCGTCCGAGCTGCTGCATTCCGCGCCCGTGCCGCTGGCCCTGGCACCGCGGGGATTCCGGCACTCCGCCGCCCCCCGGATCCGCGAGGTCACGTGTGCTCTCGGCACCCGCCCCGGAGCGGACGTCCTGCTCCGGACCGCGGTGCGCGCCTGCGAGCACATGCGCACGCCGCTGCGGCTCGTCTCGCTCGTCGCCCTCGATCCGCACGGTCTCGGCCGCGACGCGCGCAAGTCGCACGAACTCGCCCTCGAGTCGGCGCGGGCCCACGCCCGCACCCTTCTGGACACCGCCCGCGCCGAGCTTCCCGGCGACTACCCGGTCCGGTCGCTCGTCGCGGACGGGGACACCGTCGAATCGGCGGTGGCGAAGCTCGAATGGCACGACGGCGACGTCGTGATGGTCGGCTCGAGCCGGCTCGCCCAGCCGCACCGGCTCTTCCTGGGTTCGACGGCAGCGAAGATGCTGCGGGTCGTTCCGGTGCCCATGATCGTCGTTCCCAAGCACGAGTTCGAGAACAGTGAGTAGACCCGCCATGACGAATTCGCTTCCCACCACCGAGATCCGGGAGGTCCCCCCGATGGCCGCACCCACCGACGGTGTCGTCTCGAAGGGCCTGGCCGCCGGCCGGATCGGCACGTTCGGCGGTGCCGTCCTGGGCATCTCGTCCGTCGCGCCGGGCTACACGCTGACCGCGAGCATCGGCCTGATCGTCGCGGCCGTGGGGCTGAAGATGCCGGCGATCTTCATCGCCGGGTTCGTCCCGATGTTCCTCACCGCGTACGCCTACCGCGAACTCAATTCCGAATCACCGGACTGCGGAGCGTCGTTCACGTGGTCGACGAAGGCCTTCGGCCCGTACGTCGGGTGGATGTGCGGCTGGGGCATGGTGATCGCGACGATCATCGTGCTGTCCAACCTGGCCGCGATCGCCGTCCAGTTCTTCTACCTGTTCCTCGCCCGCATCACCGGAGACTCGGCGATCGCGGATCTGCCCGGGAACAAGTTCGTCAACGTGGGCACGACCCTGGTGTTCATCGCGATCGCGACGTGGATCGCGAGCCGCGGCATCACCACGAGCGAGCGCGTCCAGTACGCGCTCGTCGGCTTCCAGATGGTGCTGCTGCTCGCGTTCGCTGTCGCGGCACTCGTGCACGTCGGCGCGGGCGACGCGCCCGCCGGACTGTCGCTCGACGCCGCCTGGTTCGACCCGTTCCACGGGCTTGCGATCGGCGCCTTCGTGATCGGCGTGACCGGTTCGATCTTCGCGTTCTGGGGATGGGACACGTGCCTCACCCTGGGGGAGGAGTCCCGGGACCCCAAGAAGACCCCGGGCCGGGCCGGCCTGTTGTGCGTGGCGACGATCCTGCTGACCTACCTGCTGGTGTCGGTCGCGGCGATGATGTATGCCGGTGTCGGTACGACGGGTCTCGGGCTGGGCAATCCCGACAACTCCGAGAACATCTTCGGCGCCCTCGCCGATCCCGTCCTGGGCCAGTGGGGCGGTCTGCTGCTCTTCCTCGCCATCTTCGTCTCGTCGGTGGCGAGCCTGCAGACCACCTTCCTGCCGGCGGCGCGGACGATGCTCGCGATGGGTGCCTACGGCGCGTTCCCGCGCCGGCTGGCCGCGGTGCATCCGCGCTTTCTGGTGCCCTCGTACGCGACGGTCGTCGCGGGGGTCGTCACCGCGGTCTTCTACGCCGGCGTGACGTTCCTGTCCGAGCGGACCCTGCTCGACACCATCGCGGCGCTGGGCATCATGATCTGCTGGTACTACGGGATCACCGCGTTCGCGTGCGTGTGGTACTTCCGCGGACGTCTGTTCACCAGTGCCCGCAACGCCGTGTTCCGATTCGTCTTCCCCCTGTCGGGTGGGATCCTGCTCGCCGCCGTCTTCGCGATCTCGGTGGGCGAGAGCATGAATCCCGACAACGGCAGCGGCGCCGAGATCGGCGGCGTCGGGCTGGTGTTCTTCCTCGGCTTCGGCATCCTGCTGCTCGGCGCGGTCCTGATGCTGGTGATGCGGGTGCGCAATCCGCAGTTCTTCCGCGGGGAGACCCTCACCCGCAGCACCGCCGCCCTCACCGGGGAGACGGACGTGTTCACCACCGACCGCGGTTGAACCCGGACCGCACCGACCACCGCGCAGACGCCGGCCGGGCCGTTCAGGGCCCGGCCGGCGTCTGCGCGATCAGGCCGGCCACCAGTGCGCGCAGGCCGAATTCGAAGGCGGCGTCGGCCCGTTGCGGATTCGGGCCTGCGGTCTGCAGCGCGGCGCGCATCGCGGCGCCGGTTTCGGGGACGTTCGCCCACACCACCTCGGGCGCGGCGAGGTCGAGCGCCGAGCCGAGGACGAAGCTGTCCACGGTGGTGACGGCGTGCAGCACCTGTGCGGGCGTGAATCCGGCATCCGTGAAGGCCTGGGCCAGAGCGTTGTAGAGCCCGAACGCGACCGGCGACTGCACGGTCTGCGCGGTGAACAACGGGATCAGCCGCGGATGCGCGGCGTAGGCGCGACGGTACTCGCGGGCGAGGGCGGCGACCGTCTCGGACCAGTCGCCGGTGGGGTCGCCCACGACGATGGCGGACATGATGCGCGCCCGCATGGCCTCGACGATCTCGGCGCGTCCCGACACGTGGTTGTACAGCGACGACGGCCGCACCTTCAGCCGCTCGGCCAACCCGGGCATGGTGAAGTCGCCCGCCGTGTCCACCATGTGAATCGCGGCGTCCGTGATGATTTCGGGCGACAGCAGACGCTGCGGCGGTCGTGGCATACGAAAACTCCTCGAAATCGTCGTGGGCTCTTGCCCGGGACGCGCTCGTCCACCATACTTAACGAATCACATTCGTTTTATCCCCCGGATCGACTCCCGAGGACTCACCATGCTCACCATCACCGCCACCAACCCGCCCGACTCGCCGTGCCGGGTCGCCGCCCCCGATCGGCCACCGCTGCGCGTCGGACTGGTCCAGCACCGCTGGCACGACGACGAGCGGGCGCTGCACGCCGAACTCACCGAGGGCATCGCCCGCGCCGCCGGACTCGGCGCGCGCGTCGTGTTCCTGCCCGAACTCACGCTGAGCCGCTACCCCGCCGACACCCCCGGCGGCGCCGACGCCGCCCGGACCGCCGAGGACCTGCGGGCCGGCCCGACCGTCGCCTTCGCCGCGGCCGCCGCCTCCGCCCACGGCGTGTTCGTGCACGCGTCCCTCTACGAACGCGCCGACGCACCCGACGGCCTCGGCTACAACACCGCCGTCCTCGTCTCCCCCGCCGGCGAACCGGTGGCCCGGACCCGGAAACTGCACATCCCCGTGACCGCCGGGTACTACGAGGACACCTACTTCCGGGGCGGGCCCGCCGTCGACCCGTATCCCGTCCACACCCCCGACGGCCTCGACGGCGCCCGCATCGGCATGCCGACCTGCTGGGACGAGTGGTTCCCGGAAGTGGCGCGGGCGTACTCGCTCGCCGGGGCCGAGATCCTCGTCTACCCGACGGCGATCGGCTCCGAACCCGACCACCCCGCGTTCGACACCCGCCCGCTGTGGCAGCAGGTGATCGTCGGAAACGGCATCGCCAACGGCACGTTCATGATCGTGCCGAACCGGCACGGCTGCGAGGGAGCCATCACCTTCTACGGCTCCTCGTTCGTCTCCGATCCCTACGGGCGCATCCTGGTGCAGGCACCGCGCGACGAATCCGCCGTGCTGGTGGCCGATCTCGACCTCGCGCAGCGCCGGGACTGGTTGTCGCTGTTCCCGTTCCTGACCACCCGCCGCCCGGACACCTACGGCCCGCTGACCGCACCGGTGGACGCGCACGCACCCTTCGGAGCCACGCGATGACCTGGCGCATGCCCGCGGAGAGCGGACCGCACGAGCGCACGTGGATGGCCTTCCCCACCGAGGGATACTCGCTGGGCGACACCGCGGAGGAGCACCACGAGGCCCGCTCCACGTGGGCCGCGGTCGCGCACGCCGTCGCCGAGTTCGAACCGGTCACCGTCGTGGCCGATCCCGGCCAGGTCGACGCGGCCCGCCGGTACCTGTCCCGCGACGTGGAACTCGTCGAGGCTCCGCTCGACGACGCCTGGATGCGCGACATCGGGCCGACCTTCGTCCTCGACGACGACGGCCGGTGCGGCGGGGTCGACTGGGTGTTCAACGGCTGGGGCGCGCAGGACTGGGCCCGGTGGGACCACGACGCGCGGATCGCGTCGTTCGTGCTCGAGCGGGCCGGCGTGGAACGGATCGCGTCGACACTCGTCAACGAGGGCGGTGGCATGCAGGTGGACGGTCTCGGCACCGTCCTGCTCACCGAGACCGTCCAGCTCGACCCCGGGCGCAACCCGCACCTCGACAAGGCCGCGGTCGAAGCGGAACTGCGGCGCACCATCGGCGCGACCTGCGCGATCTGGCTCCCGCGCGGGCTGACGCGGGACCAGGAGCGCTACGGCACCCGCGGTCACGTCGACATCGTCGCCGCGATCGCGTCCCCGGGTGTGGTCCTCGTCCACGACCAGCGCAACCGGGACCACCCGGATTTCGGCGTCACCGCGCTGATCGTCGATCGCCTGCAGCGCACGACCGACGTGCGCGGCGAGCCGTGGCGCATCGTCCGGGTGCCGGCCCCGGCGACGGTCCGCGACGACGAGGGCTGGGTGGACTACAGCTACATCAACCACTACGTCGTCAACGGTGGGGTGATCGCCTGCCGCTTCGGCGACCCCGCCGACGACGAGGCCGCGGAGATCCTGGCGGACGCGTATCCGGGCCGCCGCGTCGTGGGTGTGGACGCGCGCCCCCTCTTCCGCCGCGGCGGCGGCATCCACTGCATCACCCAGCATCAACCGCGGTGACGACGCCCGTCGTCGCCGGCACGGTCCGGTGTCGGCGAAGACGGTCCCCGTGACCCGCCCTCGCCTCTACTGTGTCCCTGTGCCCGGCGTCCTCGTGCCCAGCGTCCTCGTACCCGGCGTCCTCGTGCCCAGCGTCCTCGTACCCGGCGTCCTCGTGCCCAGCGTCCTGGTGCCCCGCGATGCCGCCGGTGGCCGACGGCGCGGGCGGGAGGTCCTGTGACGGAGGAACGCTTCGCCCCCGGGACGGGCGAACGCGCCCGCGAGGAACGCATCGTCGGCTCGGTCGTCGACTCGACCGGCATCTCGCGGGCGAAGGCGTTTCCCGGACAAAGGCTTTCGTCGTTCGTCGAGTCGGGCGCGGGCGCGTCGCCGAGCTGGGCGGTCTTCTGCGCCGACGACCACCTGGCGTTCACGCCGTCGCTGTCGGTGACGGGCGATCTCCGGCTGCGGATCGACCGCGACCGGCTCCGACCCGTCGGCGACGGCGTCCGGTGGGCGCCCGCCGGCCTGTACGAGCAGGACGGGACGCGGTCGCCGTTGTGTACCCGCGGAGCGCTCGAACGCGTCGTCGAGGAGCTCGCCGCGGCCGGCGTGCAGGCCCGCGTGGGGCACGAGGTCGAGTTCACGCTCTTCGACGGCGGGCGCGGCGAATGGTCCGCATACGGTCTCGGTGCCGTCCTCGGACGGGACCCGTTCGTCGCGGATCTGTTGCACGCGGCCGCCCACGCGGGTCTGGGCATCGAACAGATCCACGCCGAGGCGGGCGCGCAACAGTTCGAACTCTCCCTGTCCCCGGCAGCCCCCGTGGAGTCGGTCGACGACCTTGTGCTCGCTCGCATCCTGATCAGCCGCACCGCCCGGGAGCACGGTCTGCGTGCGTCGTTCTCCCCCGTCCCCGTCGTCGGCGGGGCGGGCAACGGGGCCCATGTCCACGTGTCCTTCACCCGGGACGGGCGGCCGCTCCTGTCCGGCGGCGACGGCCCGCACGGGATGACGGACGCGGGCGGAAGCGTCGTCGCCGGCATCCTGCGCGCGCTGCCCGAGTTCGGGGCGGTCCTCACCGGGTCCGTGCTCTCGCATCTGCGGCTGCAGCCGGGCATGTGGGCCGGCGCGTGGTGCTGCTGGGGGCTCGAGAACCGCGAAGCCGCGCTGCGGCTGTGCGCGCTCACGCCCGGCAACCCCTACGGCGCCCACCTCGAGGTCAAGCCAGTGGACCCGTCGGCCAACTCCTACCTCGCCGGCGCGGCGATCCTCGGGGCAGCCCACGCCGGTCTCACCGACGCACTCCCGGTTCCGCCGGAGATCCCGGTCGATCCGGGCCGGATGACCGATGCCGAACGCGTCGAACTCGGGGTCCGCGTCCTGCCGACGGACCCCGACGGCCTGCTCGCCGCGCTCGGGTCCTCCCTGCTCGCGCAGCGCCTGTTCGGACCGTCGATCATGGAGGCCCTGCTCGCTGTGAAACGCTACGAGTTCGGGAAGTACCGCGCGCGGCCGCCCGCCGAACTCGCGGAGCGGTTCCGCTTCGCGTGGACCGACTGACCGTGTCGCGAAGATCACGGTAACGGACGTCTCCGAATCGGCGATTCACGGCCGTCGGCAATGGAGAGAACGGACGGCCATGCACAACCTCGAGTCGGTGGACCCCCAGGCGATCACACAGCCCATCGCACAGGTGCTCACGCCGGGCGATTCCGCGGCGGAGCAGGTGCGCCCGCCGGCTTCCCGGCGCGCGGCGGCCGCGCACTCCGCCCCGCCCACCGCCGCAGAGGTCCGGCGCGTCAAGCGGCTCACCTACGGCGACGAACCCCGCCGACGATCGTTGCGGCCGGACTTCTGGTCGATCGTCGGCGCGCTCGCGCTCGTGCTGGCGATCGCGTTCGTCGTCGTCGCACTGCTCGTCTCCGGGAACCGGCCCCAGCCGTCGTACCAGCCGAACTACGCGCCGTCCGGCCTGGGCGCCGCGCTCGTGCCCGCCGCAGCAGTGGCGTGAGGGCCCGCGGCCTGCCCTTTTCCCGCTGAGCGGGATCGCCGCACCCCGGCGGGCCCGCCGGGGCAGGAGCATCGACCTGCTGACCGACGAGGACAGGAGTGGATTCGATGAGTGAGTTCGAGGGCCGGGTCGCGCTGATCACGGGTGGGGCACGCGGCCAGGGCCGCAGCCACGCGGTGGCGCTGGCCGAGCACGGCGCCGACATCGTGCTGTGCGACCGGTGTGCCGACAGCCCGGTGGTGCCGTACCCGCTGGCCACGGAGGCGGACCTGGAGGAGACCGCGGAGGCGGTGCGCGCCACCGGGCGCCGATGCCTGACCGCGAAGCTGGACACCGCGGACCGCCCCGCGATGGACGAACTCGTGGCGCAGGCGCATGCCGAGTTCGGCCGGATCGACATCGCGGTGGCGAACGCGGGCGTGTCGGTGGCCGCCCCGGTCCAGGCGATGACCGAGGCGCAGTGGGCGGAGGCGATCGGCTCGAATCTGACCGGTGTCTTCAACACCGTCGGGGCGGTGGCGCCCGGCATGGTCGAGCGCGGCTACGGGCGGATCGTGACGATCTCGTCGATGCTCGGCCGTGCGGGCAACACCAACATGGCGGCGTACAGCGCGTCGAAATGGGGCGTGATCGGCCTGACCAAGAGCGCCGCCCTGGATCTGGCACCGCACGGTGTCACGGTGAATGCGATCGCGCCGGGGAACATCTCGACACCGATGATCCACAACGACTTTCTCTACGGCCTGATGCGCCCGGATCTCGAGCATCCCGGCGCCGACGACGTGGCCCCGGTCTTCCAGAGCCTGCACGCGCAGCCGGTGCCGTGGCTCGAACCGGCGGAGATCACCCGCGTGGTGCTGTTCTTCGCCGCCGAGGCGAGCGCCCACATCAGCGGCACCGTGCTGCCGGTCGACGCCGGTAACGCGGGACGAGTCACCGGATAGGCGCCTGCGGCGCCGGTGTGTCCTTTGGGCGGCCAGGGCAGCCCAAAGGACTCACCGGGGGCGTCAGCCCCAGCGCGACTGACCGCCGTCCAGGGGGATCGTCGCGCCGGTGAGGTATCCCGCGTCCTCGCCGACGAGGAAGACCACCGCCCGCCCGATGTCCGTCTCGGGGTCGCCGATGCGGCGCAACGGGATTCCCGCGCGGAACTCCTCCGCCTCCTCCGGGTTGCGCGCCATCCAGGTCTCGAGTCCGGGCGACATCGCGTGTGGTGCAATGGCGTTGACCCGGATCCCGTCGACACCCCACTCGCAGGCCGCGGCGCGGGTCAGCGACCGCATACCCTCCTTGATCGACCCGTAGACGCCGTAGTTGCTCGCGTCCCAGCGGACCGCCGCCGACGTGACGAGGTTGACGATCGAGCCGCCTCCGCGCTCCTTCATCACCGGGTAGCAGGCCCGCATCAGCCGCAGCGTCGCGAGCGGTCCGGTCGCGAAGGACCGCTCGTACTCGGCGTCGGTGAACGACAGCAACGGGCCGGGCCGGCAGTCGTTGGCGTTGTTGACCAGGATGTCCACGCCGCCGAAGTGCGCCACGGTGCGCCGCACCGCCGCGCCGACGTCGTCGGCACTGCTGACGTCGCAGCGCAGCGCCAGCGCCTTGCCGCCGAGTTCCTCGATCGTCTCGGCCGTCGCGACCACCTTGGATTCGGTGCGGCCGGCGGCCGCGATGTGCACCCCCTCCTTGGCGAGCGCGAGGGCGATGCCCCGTCCGATCCCCTGTCCCGCGCCCGTGATGAGCGCGACCTTGCCGTCCAGCTTGCCCATGTCTCCTGCTCCCGTTCTCTCGCCGCAGCGGAAGTCCTGGTGTCCCAGGCGTCCCGTCCACTATCCTTGACCAAGCACTTGCTTGTCCACGTCGGTTCCCGCGCGCGCCCACGAAAGGCGCGCGACGGCAATCAGTCTCGAACCGACCCGAGTTCCAGAAAGGTAGCCACGTGCACCTTCCCAATCCCGTCGACCACACCGGACGCGCCGTGATCGTCACCGGCGGCACCAAGGGCATCGGCTTCGTCGTCGCCGAACACTTCCTCGCCGCCGGCGCCGACGTCCTGGTCTGCGCCCGCAACGAGCCCGGGACGTTGCCCTCGGCCGGCGGGCGGAGCGCGGTGTTCCGGGCCGTCGACGTGCGCGACCCCGCCGACGTGGCCGCCCTGGTCGACGACGCCGTCGCCCGGTTCGGCCGGCTCGACGTGCTCGTCAACAACGCCGGCGGGTCGCCGGACTCCGACGCCGCCACCGTCTCCCCGCGCTTCGTGGAGAAGATTGTCGCCCTGAACCTGCTCGCCCCGTTCTACGCCGCGCAGGCGGCCAACCGGGTGATGCAGGAGCGGCCCGAGGGCGGCTCGATCATCAACATCGGCAGCGTCTCGGCGCACGACCCGCAGCCCGGCACCGCCGCGTACACCGCCGCGAAGGCCGGCCTGCTGGGACTGACGAAGGCCCTCGCCCTCGAATGGGCGCCGAAGGTGCGGGTCAACTACATCACCACCGGCCTGATCCGCACCGAGGCCGCGGCCGCGGTGTACGGCGACGACGACGGCGCCGCGGTGACCCGCACCCTGCCGATGGAGCGGATGGCCGTGCCGTCGGACATCGCGCGCGCCTGCCTGTTCCTCGGCAGCGACCTCGCGTCCTACGTCAACGGCGCCGACCTGGCGGTCCACGGCGGCGGCGAGTACCCGGCCCGCTACATGGCCCTGCACGGCAAGTGACGCGTGGACCGGTGCCCGGCAGCCGGGCACCGGTCCACGGCCTCACGCGAACGACGCGCGCGCCCCCGAGATCACGGCCTGCCCGTCCGCGGCCAGCTCGAATAAGGCGTCGTCGCGTCCGCCCCATACCCGCAGTTCGGCGACGTCGCCGGGGAAGACCGGCGCCGCGAAGCGGCCCTGCAGTTCGGTCAGGTCCGCCGGGTGCGCCCCGAGGAGCCGGGCCAGCGGCAGGGTCGCCGCCGCCAGGGTGCACAGCCCGTGCATGATCGGGCGCGGCTGACCGATCCGGGCGGCCGCCTCCGGATCGATGTGGATGTGGTGCCGGTCGCCGGTGAGCCGGTACAGCGCGGCCTGGTTCGCGGCCGTGGCCAGTTCCCCGGTCAGCTCGGGCTCGCCCTGCGGCGCCGCGGGCTTCGACGGGCCGCGCTCGCCCCCGAAACCGCCCGCGCCGGGCGCGAAGATCGACCACGTCGCGACGAAGTACTCGCACTCGACGCGGACCTCGAACACGGCCGCTGCCCCCTTGTCCCACACCTCACCCACCGATGCCCGCAGCTCCACCTCGCCGCGACGCGGCAGCGGGGCCAGCACGGTGAGCTCCTGCGAGCCGTGCAGCGCCGAGCCGGTGTCGAACGCGCCGCGCGAGCCCAGCTCGTCCGGTGCCCACTGGGCCAGGGTCAGCGCGAACGTCGGCAGCACCCGCAGCCGGTCCTCGAGCACCAGGTCCAGGTCGGTGGCCGGCTGGGCACCGACGGCGAGCGCATAGAGGATCGCGTCGCGCTCGTCGTAGGCCACCGTGCGGGTGCCGAGGCCGGCTCCGCGCCACGCGCCGGCCTTCTGCTCCACTGCCGTCATTGTCGAATCCTTCCGGGGTCAGGCGGCACCGAGGATCAGTCCGGACGTGGGAACCGCGGTTCCCGCCGTGACGATCACGTTCTCGACGCCGTCGGGTTGGTTGGTGGAGGTGCCGCGCACCAGACGGACCGCCTCGGCGATGCCGTTGACACCGTGCAGGTACGCCTCGCCGACCTGCCCGCCGTGGGTGTTGGACGGCAGCCGGCCACCGATCTCGAGGTTGCCCTCGCGGACGAAGTCCTTGGCCTCGCCGACGCCGCAGAAGCCGAGTTCCTCGAGCTGCGGCAACACCAGCGGGGTGAAGTGGTCGTAGAGGATCGCCGCGTCGATGTGGTCCGGACTCAGGCCGCTCTGGCCGTAGAGCTGGCGGCCCACCAGTCCCATCTCGGGGATGCCGGTGATGTCCGGGCGGTAGTAGCTGGTCATCATGTGCTGGTCCCTGCCGGAGCCCTGCGCGGCCCCCTTGACGAGCACGGGCCGGTGCCGCAGGTCGCGGGCCCGTTCCGCCGAGACGACGACGAGGGCCTGGCCGCCGTCGGTCTCCTGGCAGCAGTCGAGCAGGTGCAGCGGCTCGGCGATCCACCGCGAGTTCTGGTGGTCCTCGAGCGTGATGGGCTTGCCGTGGAACCACGCGGCCGGGTTGTTCGCGGCGTGCTTGCGGGCGACGACGGCGACCCGGCCGAAATCCTCACTCGTGGCACCGTACTGGTGCATGTACCGGCGGGCGAACATCGCGACCCACTGGGCGGGCGTCGCCAGCCCCTGCGGGGTGAGCCAGGCGTAGGCGGCGCGGTCCGCGGTGGTGTCCATCGGCCGGTCGTGCTGGCCGAGGCCGAACCGGATACCGGAACGTTCGTTGAACGCGCGGTAGACCACGACGACCTCGGCGACGCCCGTCGCGACGGCCATCGCGGCCTGCTGCACCGTCGCACACGCCGCCCCACCGCCGTAGCCGATGCGGGAGAAGAACTTCAGTTCCCCGAGTCCGCAGTTGCGGGCGACGAGGATCTCGCCGTTGGTCTCCATCGTGTAGGTGGCCAGTCCGTCGACCTCGGACGGGTCGATGCCGGCGTCGGCCAGCGCCGCGACGACGGCCTCGCACGCGAGCTGCAGCTCGGAGCGGCCGGACTTCTTGGAGAACTCGGTGGCGCCGATGCCGACGATCGCGGCGGCACCGGAGAGCGGGCTGGTCATCGGGTTCCTCCCGGCCGATCGGTGAAGGCGACGGTGACGGTTCCGGAGAGGTGGTTGCCGAGGCTGTTCGCGCCTCGGATCCGCACCTCGACGAGGCCGTTCTCCTTCGAGATCACCTCGCCGGTCATGGTCATGGTGTCGCCCGGGTAGTTCGGGGCGCCGAGACGGATCTTCACCCGGCGCACCGTCGCGAACGGGCCGGCCCAGTCCGTCACGAACCGTCCCGCCAGACCGTTGCTGGTGAGGATGTTCATGAACACGTCCTTCGAGCCGCGCTCGCGCGCCAACTCGGGGTCGTGGTGCACGTCCTGGAAGTCGCGGGTCGCGAGCGCCGTCGCGACGATCAGCGTGCGGGTGAGCGGGATCGCGAGTTCGGGCAGTACCTCGCCGATCTCGATGTCGTCGTAGCGGCGGTCCGTGGACACGGTGGCGGTCACGCGACCACCTCGACCCCGGCGGCGAGCTGGGCGCCCAGCCGCGCCAGATCCGATGCGGAGCCACCGAGGGTGGCACCGATCTGCTTGCCCCACAACAGGTGCCGGTGTACCGGGTAGTCGGTGTCGACGCCCATGCCGCCGTGCACGTGCGTGGTGCGGTGCACGACGCGCTGGCCGCCGTCGGTGGCCCACCACTTCGCGACGAGCACCGAGGTGCCGGGGTCCTGTCCCTCGGCGAGCAGCCACGCGGCCTGCCACAGCGTCACGCGCATCGCCTCGAGGTCGATGTAGCAGTCGGCCAGTTGGTGATTGACGGCTTGGAACGTCGCAAGCGGACGTCCGAACTGCATGCGCCCGTTGAGGTAGGTGACGGCCTGCTGGACGGCACCCGAGCCGACACCGAGCTGGATCGCGGCGAGCGCGATCTCGACGCGGTCGAGCAGCCACTGCGCGGCGGTGCCGTCGGTGGGGCCGAGCAGCTCGGCGGGGGCCGACTCGAACGTGACGTTGCCGCAGATCTCCCAGTTGGTCGAGTGTGTCTGCTCGACGGCGACACCGTCACCGGCGAGATCGACGACGAACAGCGCGGCACCGGCCGGCGTGGTCGCCGAGACGATCGCGCGGGATGCGACGTGGGTGACCGGGACGACGGCCTTCGCGCCGGTCAGGGTCCACCGGCCGCCGGCCTCCGTGGCGGTGGTCTGCGGGTCACCGGGGACGTAGGGGCCGAACTCCTCGAGACCGACGGTCAGGAAGCGGCTGCCGTCGGCGACACCCGGCACCAGTGCGGTGCGCTGGGCGTCGGTACCGAACTCGGCGACGGCGAGCGCGGCGAGCACCGACTGCCAGATCGGCACCGGCGCCACGTGCCGGCCCTGCTGCTCGAGCAGGACGTACAGCTCCGCCAGGCCGAGCCCACCGCCGCCCAGTTCCTCCGGCAGGGCGATGCCGAGCAGACCGGTGACGGCCAGCTCCCGCCACAACTCCCGGTCGAGGCGCTCGTCGCTCAGCTCGACCTGCTTGACCCGATCGATGCCGGCCTTGCCGGTGAAGACCTCGTGCGCGAGGCCGCGAATCGCTTCCTGCTCTTCGCTGAAGTTGAAATCCATCTACGAATCCTCCCGTGCGGCCGGCCGGAACGCGGGCAGCGTCAGCTCCGGGTCGGCGTCGATCCAGTCCAGTTCCACCGCCATGCCGATCTCGACCGCGTGCGGTTCGACACCGGTCATGTTCGCGATCAGCCGGGTGCCCTCCTCGAGTTCGATCGTCGCGACGACGAGCGGGTACTCGAACCCGGGGATCCGGGGGTGGTGGTTGACGACGAAGCTGTAGACGGTGCCGCGGCCCGCCGCGTCGACGGTGTCCCAGTCGAGGGAACGGCACTGCCCGCACATCGGCCCGGTCGGGTGCCGCAGCGTGCCGCACGCCGTGCAGCGCTGGATCACCAGGCGGTGTTCCCTGGCCGCCTCGAACCAGAAGGCGTTGTCGGCGTTGATCGCCGGACGGGGGCGCAGGCCCTTCGGGGCGGCGGGTTCCGCGCCGGACCCGCTCCCGGACTTCGGCCGGAAGCGCAGGGTCCGCCAGCGCTGGGTGGCGACGACCTCGCCGTCCCCGCTGCGGTACGTCTTGAGGGTGGTCACGAAGTGTCCCGCGCCGAGCCCGGTCGTCTTCTCCTCGGAGATCGATTCGATCACCTCGGTGAGCGAAACCCGGTCGCCGGGGCGCAGTTCGGCGAAGAACTCGAAGTCCGAGTCGGTGGCGACGACCGAGGTGAACCCGGCGGCGTCGAGCGTGGCGATCAGCTCGGTCCACACCGGCGACGGGTCGTTGTTCGCCATCTTGTCGGTGAAGGTGCGCATCGTCCACACCTGCGTCATGAGCGCGGGGGCGACCGCGCCGTCGCGGCCGGTGGCGCGGGCGGCGTCGTCGTCGAGGTAGACGGGGTTCTCGTCGCCCATGGTCTCGACCCAGTGCCGGATCATCGGGGTGTTGACCGGGTCCGGACCCCACGTGGTGGGGGTCAGGGTCTGTCCCTCGAACGCCCGCAGCGCGGTCAGCAGTTCGCTCACTTGACCCTCTTCTCCCGCACCAGGCCCAGGCCCATGGTGCCGACCATGTCGCGCAGGACCTCGTTGACGCCGCCGCCGAACGTGTTGACCATGCCCTGCCGGGAGATCTGCTCGATCTGACCGGCCAGCACCGCGCCCGGCGACTCGGGACGGATGCGGCCGGCGGCACCGAGGATGCCCAGCAGCGTCCGGTAGACGTCGACGTGCGTCTCGGTGCCGTACACCTTGGTGGCGCCGGCGTCGGCGCCGGAGAGGGTGTCGGCCGCGACCGCGGCGGTCATCTTCCAGTTCAGCAGCCGCATCGCCTCGAGCTTGGCGTGGGTGCGGGCGAATTCCTGCTGCACCCAGGGAATCTCGATGACGCCGTGCTCCCTCGCCCAGTCCAGCACCTGCTGCCACAGCCCGTAGGTGCGACCGCCGATCGCGGCGAGGCCGATGCGTTCGTGGTTGAGCTGCGCGGTGATCAGCGGCCAGCCACCGCCGATCTCGCCGACCACGTCCCGGTCGGGGACGCGGATACCGCTGTAGTAGGTGGCGGTGACGGAGAGGCCACCGACGGTGTGGATCGGCGACCACGAGAACCCGGGCGCGTCGGTGGGCACGATGAGGATCGAGATACCCTTGTGCTTCGGGACGTCCGGGTCGGTGCGGCACGCGAGCCACACGTAGTCGGCCGTGTTCGCGCCCGAGGTGAAGATCTTGTTGCCGTCGACCACCCACTCGTCGCCGTCGCGCACCGCGCGGGTCTTCAGCGACGCCAGGTCGGTGCCGGCCTCCGGTTCGGTGTAGCCGATGGCGAAGACGATGTCGCCGGAGAGGATGCCGGGCAGGAAGCGGTCCTTCTGTTCCTGCGTGCCGTATTTCATCAGGGTCGGCCCGACCGTGTTGACGGTGACGAACGGGAAGGGCAGGCCCGCCCGCTGCACCTCGTCGAAGAAGACGAACTGCTCCTCGATCGAGCGGCCCTGCCCGCCGTACTCCGTGGGCCAGCCGATCCCCAGCCAGCCGTCCTTGCCGAGCAGCGTGACGACCTCGCGGAAGTGCTCGCCCCCCACTCCCTGCTCACCGGCGCGGCGGCGCTTGTCCTCCGGCAGCAGCGACGCGAAGTAGGCGCGCAGCTCCTTCCGGAGCGCGACCTGCTCCGGGGATTCCTTCAGATCCATCGCGAATTCTCCTAGCGACCGAATGTCGTTGTGACCTCGGACGCTAGTCAGCGTGGCCGCCGAGCGGGCGAACCGTCTCGACCAGCGGGAACCAGCCGGTCACACCCGGCCGAGGCGTTCGGCGCAGGCGGCCATCTCGTCGACGACCCGGCTCAGCGACCCGGCTTTCGGCGAGGCCGACAGCACCATCCGCCCGGCGCCCAGCTTCCGGGCCCGATCCATCCGGGCCTCGTCCAGGCGCGGCAGCGTCGCCCCGAGGACCAGTTCGACGGCGCCGGGATCGCGGCCCGCCGCCTCGGCGGCGCGGCGCATCTGCCCGATCGCGCGGTCGAGGTCCTCCCCCGCCAGGCCGAGCGGCTGGAACCCGTCGCCGAGCCGGCCGGCCCGCCGCGCGGCGGCCGCGCTGTGCCCGCCGATGTACAGCGGCACGCCGGTTTCGCGGTGCGGCTTCGGCCAGCTGTGGGCGCCGCGGAACGCGAAGAACTCGCCGTCGAAGTCCACTCCGGCCGGGCCGGTGCCGGCCCACAGGGCGCGCATCACCGCGATCGCCTCGTCGGCGATCTTCCCGCGACGGTCGAAGTCGCCGCCGCACGCCTCGATCTCCTCCCGCATCCAGCCCAGCCCCAGGCAGATTCGCACCCGGCCGCGGGAGAGCCGGTCGAGGGTGGCCAGGCGTTTGGCCAGCACCACCGGGTGGTGGTTGGGCAGCACCAGCACCCCCGTAGCGAGCCCGAGGTCGGTGGTCGCGCCGGCGACGAACGACAGCAGCTCGAGCGGGTCGGGCAGGTCGCAGTCGTCGGGCAGGTGCGACTTGCCGGTCGGCGAGTACGGGTACGCGCTGCCCGTGTTCGAGACGACGACGGAATGCTCGACGGCGGAGATCTCGTCGAATCCCAGTTTCTCGGCGGTGCGGGCGAATTCGAGGATCCATTCGGGGTCCCCGCTGTGCCCCAGCTCGATCGGCACCACCACACCCAGCTTCACGTGACGTCCGTCCTCTCGTTCCGCCGCTCCGCCTCGGAAGCGGGCATCTTCTCGATCAGCGTCGGCGCCCACACGACCTTGCCCAGCAAGCGGTCCGCGTCGGGCGCGGTCGCGAGCCACACGGCGGCGTCGGCGGGCACCGTCGCCGGCACCGCGTCGAAGCCGGCGTCCTGCACCGCCCGGGTGCCGCCCCGGGCCCGCCCCGACTCGGTGACGACGAAACCCGGACTGAGGTTGAATGCCCGGATACCGCGGGCGCGGTACTCGGCGTTGATCATCCCGGCGATCCGGGCGAACGCGGCCTTCGACGCCGCATAGGACAGGCCCCAGCCGCCCTCCCCCGGTGGGGCGGGCGGGTCGATCGCCGCCGACCCGGACACCAGATCGATCACCACACCGCTGCCGCGCTCGAGCATGGCCGGCAGCACCGTCTGCATCAACGCCACCTGGTGCAGGTAGTTGCCGTCGATCATGGCGGCGGCGTCGGCGAGGTCGATGTCGAGCAGCCGGTCCATGTTTCCCGCGGTCTGCGCGTAGGCGTTGGCGACCAGCACGTCGATCCGGCCCCACGCGTCCAGGACGCGCCGGCCCGCGCCGCGCACCGATTCGACGTCGAGCAGGTCCATCGGGACGGGCAGCGCCCGCACTCCCAGTGCCTCGATCTCCGCGGTGGTGGTCTCGAGGCTGCCGGGCACGGCGATGGGTTCGTCGCCGTCGCGGCGGCTGCGGGGCGGCACGGCGCCCTGCCCCTCCCGGACCGTGCGGGCGGTGACGGCGACGTCGAAGCCCGCACGGGCGAACGCGAGGGCGGTCTCGCGTCCGATGCCGCGGCTGGCGCCCGTGACGAGGGCGACGCGGGTGCCGGGCATCGGCTACACGCTCAGCAGCCGCTGCCGACCGTGTGCGGCGAATTCGTCGTCCAGGGCGGCCTTGTCGGCCTCGCTCATCGCGGTGTACTCCGGCGCGCCGCGTCCCACCCACCGGTACAGGGGCTCGGTGGTGTGCCAGCGCTGCGCCTGCAGCTCGCGCTTGAGGACCTTGTTCGAGCCGGTCACGGGAAGGTTCGTCGACACCCGCACGAACCGGGGAATCGCCTTCGACCCGAGATCGGCTTGGCCGGTGAGGAATTCGGCGAACTCGGCCGGGTCGAAGTCGG
The DNA here is from genome assembly GCF_011058195.1 of Rhodococcus sp. 14C212. Taxonomy (NCBI): domain Bacteria; kingdom Bacillati; phylum Actinomycetota; class Actinomycetes; order Mycobacteriales; family Nocardiaceae; genus Rhodococcus; species Rhodococcus sp. 14C212. The sequence continues at coordinate 51,688 of NZ_JAALEH010000024.1, forward strand.
TGAGCGAAGCGACCTCGATCGCCGCCATCACCTGATCGCCCGACCGCGGGTCCGGCACCGCATAGACACCGGTGGTCACGACCTTCGGGTGCCGGCGCAGGACCCGCTCGATCATCAGCGCCGAGGTGTTCTCGCCGTCGACCCGGATCCAGTCGCCCTTGCGGCCCGCGAAGTAGATGAAGCCGGCCTCGTCGACGTAGCCGAGGTCGCCGGTCCAGTACCAGCCGTTGCGGATCCGCTCGGCGTCGGCGACGTCGTTCTTGTAGTAGCCCTCGAAGGCGCGGGCGCCCTCCTTGTTGATCATCTCGCCGATCGCCTCGTCCGGGTTGAGCACCCGGCCGTGCTCGTCGAGCACCGCGCGGGCACACTCGGCGAACGTGTCGGGATGCACCACCGCGATCCCGGCGTGCGCGGGCCGGCCGAGCGCGCCCTCCGGCGCCGCCGGATCGAGCCGTACCGAACCGGCGCCCTCGCTCGAGCCGTATCCCTCGTACAGCACCGCGCCGAACCGGCGCACGAACTCGGCCTTGTCCTCCGGCGAGGCCTCGGTGCCGAAGCCCCGCTCGAGCCGGTTGTCGGCGTCGTCGGGCTGTTCGGGGGTGGCCATCAGGTAGGCCAGGGCCTTGCCGACGTAGGTGAAGAACGTCGCGCCGAAGAACTTCACGTCGGGCAGGAACCCGGACGCGGAGAACTTGCGGGTCAGGCACACCGTCGCACCGTTGGCCAGGGCCGGCGCCCACAGTGCCATCAGCGCGTTGCCGTGGAACAGCGGCATGCAGCAGTAGTCCACGTCGTCGCGGTGGTGCCCGTATTTGGCGGTGTTGGCGTACGCGAGCCGCGACAACCGGCCCTGGGAGCACTTGACGGCCTTGGACCGGCCAGTGGTACCGGAGGTGAACAGCAGCAGGAACAGGCTGTCCTCGCCGACGCCGTCGGCGATCGCCGGCTCCACCCGATCGAGCCGCGCCGCGTAGCCGGGATCGTCGATCAGCAGGAATCGGTCCTCGTCGAGACCCAGGTCGAGGCCGCGCAGCTTCGCCATCCCGGCGGTGTCGGTGACGATGAGCTGGCAGTCCACATACCGGATCTCGGCCTCGAGTTCCGCCGCGCCGCGCGTGGGATTGATGCCGACGACCGTCGCGCCCACCAGCGCGGCCCCGCCGAGCCAGAACAGGAAGTCCGGGACGTTGTCGAGGAGGATGCCGATGTGGAACCGGCCGTCGCCGCGCAGCGACTGCGCGAGAGCGCCACGCGCGGCGCTCTCGCGCACCACGGCGTCCCACGTCCAGTCCTGTTCCCGGGTCCGCAGGCCGAGCCGGTCGTCGCCGCCGCGGTCGAGCAGCATCTCGGCGATGGTGGCGCGCTGCACCCCCGCTTCCGTCGCGGCGGTGCCGGGGTTCACGGTGCTCGTCATCGTTGCGGCTCCCTTCACGCCGTCCGGAGCACGCAGTGGGTGCCCCCGTAGATGGCGGTCATGCACTTGTTGCAGTGGTTGCACAGCGACGCGGCGTCCGCGTCCTCCTGCATGCGGTTGACGAGGTCCGGGTCGCGCAGCAGCGCCCGCGCGGCGGCGACGAACTGGAAGCCCTCGGCCATCGCCTCGTCGATGATCGCCCGGTTGGTGATGCCGCCGAGCAGCACCAGCGGCATCTTCAGCTGCGACCGGAACTGCTTGGCGTCCTCGAGCAGGTAGCCGTCGCGGTAGGGATATTCACGCAGGAAGTGCTTGCCCACCAACTGGATTCCCAGCTTCGTCGGCTGCGGCATCACGGCGGCGAAGTCGCGCAGCGGCGCGTCGCCCTTGAACAGGTACATCGGGTTGAGCAGGGAGCTGCCGGCGGTCAGCTCGAGGGCGTCGAGCGAGCCGTCGGCCTCGAGCCACCTGGCCACCTGGATCGACTCGTCGAGCCAGAAGCCGCCGGGCACGCCGTCGTCCATGTTGAGCTTGGCGAGGATCGCGATCTTGTCGCCGACGGCGTCGCGGACGGCGCGGGCGGCCTCCCGCGCGAAGCGGGCGCGGTTCTCGAGCGACCCGCCGTACTCGTCCTTGCGCTTGTTGATCTTCGGGCTCAGGAACGAGCTGATGAGGTAGTTGTGCCCGAAGTGGATCTCGACGGCGTCGAAGCCGGCCTCGACGGCGCGGCGCGCGGCCTCGGCGTGGCCCTCGGTGATGCGGGCGATGTCCGCCTTGGTGGCGGGCTTGCTGAAGTTCTGGGTCGTCATGCGGAAGGCGCGGCTCGGCCCGAGGGCCGGGGTGCCGAGGTACTTGGCGGCGGCGACCGGTCCGGCGTGCCCGATCTGCGCCGACACCGCGGCGCCCTCGGCGTGGATCGCGTCGGTGAGCCTGCGCATGCCGGGCCGGGTCTCGTCGGTCCACTGCAGCTGGCCGGGCGCGGTGCGGCCGTCGGGCGCGACGGCGCAGTACGCGACCGTCGTCATGCCGACGCCGCCGGCGGCGGGCCGGCGGTGGAACTCGATGAGCTCGTCGGTGACGAGCCCCTTCGGGGTGAGCCCCTCGAACGTGGCCGCCTTGATGACCCGGTTGCGCAGGGTCAGCGGACCGAGCTTCGCGGGGGCGAAGGGATCGATCCTCGTCGTCGGGTTGTCGAGAAATGTGGACATGCGGTTGCTCCTCCGGCAGCGATTCTGCGCCGAACGTAGCCCCGGCTGTCGGGTGGATCACGGGAAGTCCCGCTCAGTGGTAACCACTTCCGCAGCCGCGAGCCGCCATGAGAAATTGCAGTGGCACGCCTCACACGCGGCCGCGGCCGGGGTGGGGTTCCAGGCCCATCGCAGCAGGCGACACGGTATTCACGTGACACGAAGGAAAGGTCCCCGCATGACTGCGTCCGCAGATCCCCGGCTGTACCTCGACGAGGTCGTCTCCCGCCTCACCGGTCCGGGTGGCCGGTTCGAGATCGTCGAGGAAGAGGTGCTCGGCGCCTCGATGCCGGTGATGAAGAACCGCGGCAGGGCGGTGGGAGATCTGCTCGCCGACTCCCTGCGCTGGGGCGAGCGGGACTACCTCGTCACCGCCGACCGCCGGCTGTCGTTCACCGAGCACGCCGCCGCGGCGTACTCCCTGGCCCATGCGTTGCGCGAGCGGTACGGCGTGGAGAAGGGCGACCGCGTCGCGATCCTGGGAGCGAACACTCCCGAATGGGTGATCGCGTTCTGGGCGAGCCAGGTGCTCGGTGCCATCACCGTGGGCCTCAACGGTTGGTGGGTGCCGCGGGAGATCGAGTACGGCCTGAAGCACAGCCGCCCGAAGATCCTCGTCGTCGACGCCAAGCGCGCCGCGGCCCTGGCCGACGTCGACACCGGCGGGCTCACGGTCCTGACGATGGAGGAGGACCTGCCGCGGCTGATCGCGCAGTTCCCCGACGCCGTGCCGCCGCGCGTCGACATCGACGAGGACGACCCGTCCGTCATCCTCTACACCAGCGGCACCAGCGGCCGGCCCAAGGGCGCGCTGCACTCGCACCGCAACCTGCTGGCGGTCGTCGACTACCACCGGTTCAGCGACGCCCTGCTCGCGGCGTTCACCGGCCGGACCTACAGCGACGACGTCCCCAGCGACCTGCGGTACCTGCTCACCTCGCCGCTGTTCCACATCGCGAGCCTGCACAACCTGGTGATCCCGCGGCTGGCGACGGGCAGCGCGGTGATCATGCACCAGGGCTCGTTCGACGTGGACAAGGTACTGAGTCTGATCGAGCGCGAACGCGTCACCAACTGGGGTGCGGTGCCGACGATGGCGTCGCGGCTGCTCGAGCACGACGACCTCGGCAAGTACGACCTGTCGTCGCTGACGGCGTTCGCGCTCGCGTCGGCGCCGTCGTCGATCGCGTTCAAGGACCGGCTGCGCGAGAAGGTGCCGTTCGCCCGCAACGCCCTCGTCGACAGCTACGGCCTCACCGAGTGCAGCACCGCCATCGCGGTGGCCAACTCCCAGGACCTCGAGGCGTTCCCCGGCACCCTCGGCCGGCCGATCATCACGGTGAGCCTCGAGATCCGCGACCCGTTCGGCGAGTGGTTGCCGGACGGCGTGGAGGGCGAGGTGTGCGTGCGCAGCCCGTTCGTCATGCTCGGCTACTGGGAGGACGAGGAGGCCACGGCCGCGGCCATCACCCCGGACCGGTGGCTGCGCACCGGCGACTACGGCGTCATCGAGAACGGCCGGCTGCGACTGACGGGCCGTCGCTCCGACCTGATCCTGCGCGGCGGCGAGAACGTCTATCCCACCGAGATCGAGCAGACCCTCGACGAGCACCCGGCGGTGCGCGAGTGCGCCGTGATCGGTGTTCCGCACCCCGACCTCGGCCAGGAGGTCGCGGCGGTCGTCGTCCTCGCCGACGGGGCGAGCGTGACGGAGGAGGAACTGCGCGAGTACACGGCCGAGCGTCTGTCGTACTTCAAGGTCCCCACCCGCTGGCGGATCACCTCCGACCTGCTGCCCCGCAACGCGACGGGCAAGACGGTGCGCCGCGAGGTCAGCATCTAGTTGCGCGGGGCGGTGCTTCTTGCGCGCGTTCTCACGCGCGCAAGAAGCACCGCCGGTCGCGGATGCGGCTACTGCGACCGGGACACGAACCCGGGATCCTCGACCGCCAGACGCTGGCGCACCGGCTCGGGCATCGTCGAGCACGAATCCTCGCTGGGCCGGTCGTCGGCGTGGTCGGCGGCCGAGTCCTCGATGCCCACCGACGCGACGATGTTCTCCCAGCCGCCCCAGCCGGCGAAGCGGGCGGGCAGATCGACGTTGGCGGCACCGTTGATATGGAACGCCGCGCTCGGGTACTGCGCATACGCGGGGGCCGCGACACCCCCGCCGGGCAGGCGCACGACGTCCTCCGGGTTGGGCAGCATGCCCGCGAGCTGCATCGCGTGGTACGGGTACATCTCCCACGGCGCGGTGTCGAAGTAGTACCAGCTGGCCGCACACACCCCGTACAGGTCGGGACCGAACTGCGCGTAGTTCAGGTACAGCTCCATGATGCGGGCGTCGGGAAGGGTGCTGCTCAGCAGGATCGACGGCACCGTCTCGACCGCCTTGCGGATCGCGCTCTGGTCGGGGGTGAAGAACATGTTCTTCGCGAGCTGCTGCGGAATCGTCGAATACGTCTGCTGCGGCGCACCCGTCAGATGGGCGCGGGCGCGGTCGGCGTAGTCGCCCCAGTGGAACGCCTGCGCACGAAGGCCCATCTGGTCGTCCTCGTGGGCGATCACCGAGGCGACGACGTAGCGGCTGACATGGTCGAGCGAGACGTACTGGTAGGTGACCGGGCCGTCGTCGATGCGCATGAACCGCGACGACGCCGGCGTCCACACCCGCAACGACGCGGTGGCTGTCAGCGCGATCAGCACGAGCGCCGCGACCGCGGCCCCGGCCCACTTCGCCCGCGTCGGCCACGGGTTACGCGGCGGCTGCGCCGGCAGCGGGGGCTGCCCGGGCCGGGCGACGGGCGGCCACGGTTCGGTCCGGCGCAATCCCGCGTATTCGGGCTCGCGACGAGGCTGCGGCTCGGACCGGCGGGGCCACTGCAGCGGGGGACGACGCAGCCGGCGCGGCTTCGGGCCGCGGTCCTGCGGTTCCCGGCGCACCGGCGCCTCGGGGGTCGCCGCCCAGGCGCGCAGGCGGGCGGCGACACACCGGGTGCACCGGCCCTCGACCCGCCGCTCGAACGGACCCACGATCCGGCCGCACGCTGCGCACCTGCCCGGCCTCATCGCTGCACACGCCTCCCGCTGATCACCGACACGACCCCTTCATCTTCGTCGCCGACGGTCACGGGCCGGTCTCGGGGGGTCGGGACCGGATGCTCAGTCCACCCGCGGCGCCCACTGGACGCCGTTGATGTGCGCGCCGCCGTCGACGAACAAGGTGTTGCCGGTGAGGTAGCGCGCACCGTCGCTCGCGAGGAACACCGCGACGGGTCCGATGTCGTCGAGCGGGTCACCGATGCGGCCCATCGGGTTGGCCTGCGCCGACGCCGCCGCCATCTGCGGGTCGGCCTCGGCCACCCGCCGGAACGCCTCGCTCTGCGCGCCGGGGCAGATCACGTTGCAGCAGATCTGCTTCGGCGCCCATTCCCGCGCCGCGGTGCGGGTGAGGGTGCGCAGCGCCTCCTTGGCGGCGTTGTACTGCACGGAGTACATGTGCGCGTTGACGCCGTTGAGCGAGCACAGGTTGATCACCCGGCCGGTGCCGTGGCGCTCGAGTTCGGGAAGGGCGCGCTGCATCGCCCAGAACGCCGCCATCACGGCCGTGTCGAATCCGGCACGCAGCTGCTCGTCGGTCATGTTCTCGAACCGGGCGTACCCGGAGCCGCGCCAGGCGTTGTTGACGAGGACGTCGAGGCGGCCGAACCGGTCGGCCGCGCCGTCGACCGCGGCGTGGACCTGGGCCTTGTCGGTGACGTCGGTGCGCACGAAGTAGGCACGCGCACCCCACTCGTCGCGCAGCCACCGGGCGGTGGCATCGCCGGCCTGCTCGTCGATCTCGGCGACGACGACGTCCGCGCCCTCCCGCGCGTACGCCGCGGCGATGCCGCGCCCGATGCCCATGCCGGCGCCGGTGATCACTGCGACACGACCGTCGAGTGCTCCCATGCGAATTCTCCTATCGGGGACGCGGAACCGTCTTGTCGATGAACAGTCCCTCCACCGAGACGCACAGGTGCCCGTCGGCCGTCGTGATGCTGCCGACGGTGCGGATCTTGCGGCCGTCGACGGAGACGAGCCGGCCGGTGACGACGAGCGGCTCGAACAGCGGCGTGGGCCGGTGGTAGTTCGTCTCGAGCTTCGCCGTCATCCCGGACTTGCCGCCCCACGCGTTGGCAACACCCAGCACGTGGTCGAGGATCAGGGCCGACACCCCGCCGTGGACGCACCCGGGCGGACCCTGGTACGGCATCGTCAGCGTGACCGTGCCCCGCACCGAGCCGTCCTCGAGGCCCTCGAGGACCAGGGGCGGGGCGATGGCGTTCTCAGGCCCGGTGACGGGGTCGTGCCGGGTGACGCCCTCGCCGTTCCACATGTCGATCAGTCGTTCGGCGACCTCCGGGGCGTGTTCCTCGAGGTGGTCGGCGATGCTGTTCAGCTCCTCCGCGACCCGGTCGAGGTTGGCGTTGCCGCGGTCGGTGCGCAGCATGGCGTCGACGACGCGGCGTGCGGCGGCGGTCGCCCGGTCCACCGGCGCGTCCTGCGGCGCCGAGGTCAGCACCGTGCCGTGCGCGTGGGTGGCGGCGGTGGGGTGGGTTCCGACCTTCACGGACGCACCTCCATGACAGCGTGCGTGAGGACGGGAGCGCCGTCGCGCTCCGGACAGGTCGCCAGCAACGTCAGCCGGTCGCCGTCGCGCCAGACGGCGGTCTCGAGGGTCTCGCCGGGGAACAGCGAGCCGGCGAACCGCACCGAGTAGCTCTGCACCCGCGCCGGATCGCCGTCGAGCAGGCCGTCGACGACGGCCTTGCACACGATGCCGTAGGAGGCCAGACCGTGCAGGATGGGCCGGTCGAAGCCGGCGGCCTGCGCGAACGCGGGCTCGGCGTGCAGCGGGTTCATGTCGCCGCTGAGCCGGTACAGCAGCGCCTGCCGCGGGCCGGTGGGCGAGACGAGGACGGTGTCGGCGTCGCGGTCGGGCACCGAGTGCGGCGTCTCCGGGCCGGGTTCGCCGCCGAAGCCGCCTTCGCCGCGGGCCCAGATCTGCATGCCGGTGGTCCACAGCGGGGCGCCCTCGGGGGTCGTCGCCGCCTGTTCGAGCACGATGACGGCGGCCTTGCCCTTGTCCCACACGTGGGCCACGCGCGACGAGATGTGCGCCGTCCCGGAGGTGGGGATGGGGGCGTGCAGCTGCAGCGACTGCCCGCCGTGCAGGATCCGGCGCAGGTCGATGTCGATGCCGGGCAGGTTCATGCCGGCCGGTTTCAGCGCGCCGGCCGAGATGCCCTGACCGGCCACCATCGCGAACGTCGGCAGCACCCGCAGGTCCTTCTCGTACACCCAGCGCAGCTCGGCCGGGTCGAGTCCGTCGCCGCCGGCGCCGAGCCCGAGGTGGTACAGCATGACGTCGCGGTCGGTCCAGACCGCTTCGCGCACAGTGGGTTCGGCGGACAGTGCGGTCTTCGGGTCGATGGGCACGGTCAGTTCTCCTTCTCGTCCGCGGATCCGGTGAGGGTTCCGGCCCGGTACAGCGTCACCACGCACGCGCCGCCGAGCCCCAGATTGTGTTGCAGGCCCACGCGGGCGCCGTCGACCTGACGGCCGCCGGCTTCGCCGCGCAGCTGCCAGGTGAGTTCGGCGCACTGGGCCAGGCCGGTGGCGCCGAGGGGATGGCCCTTGGAGAGCAGCCCGCCCGACGGGTTGACCACCCACCGGCCGCCGTAGGTGGTGGCCCCCGATTCGACGAGCTTGCCGCCCTCCCCCGGGCTGCACAGACCGAGTCCTTCATAGGTGATGATCTCGTTGATCGCGAAGCAGTCGTGCAGCTCGATCACGTCCACGTCGTCGACGGTGAGCCCCGCCTCGGCGAACACCCGGGCGGCGGCCGCCCCCGTCATCGGGGCACCGACGACGTCGATCATCGAGCGGCTGTCGAACGATTCGCCGGTGTCGGTGGTCAACGCCTGCGCGACGATCTCGACGGCCCGGTCCTCGAGGCCGTGCTCGCGCACGAACGCCTCGCTCACCAGGACCGCCGCGCCGGCGCCGTCGGAGGTGGGCGAGCACTGCGAGCGGGTGAGCGGTGCGTGGATCATCTTGTCGCCCAGCACCTGTTCGAGGGTGTACTCGTCGCGGAACTGCGCGTAGGGATTGTGCACCGAGTGCCGGTGGTTCTTCACCGCCACGGCGGCGATCTGCTCGGCGGTGGTGCCGTAGCGCTCCATGTGCTCGACCGCGGCGTTGCCGAACAGCTGCGCGGTCATCGGGCCGGTGTCCCACTCGTGCAGGTCGGTCATGACCTTCAGGTGGTGGTCGAGGGTGGTGACCTTCGGCAGTTCGCCGGTGCCGGTCAGAGAGGTGCGGGTCATCTTCTCGAACCCGACGGCCAGCGCGACGTCGGCCTGGCCACCCTGCACCCAGTCGCGCGCCGTCATCAGCGCGGTGGAGCCGGTGGCGCAGTTGTTGTCGACGTTGACAATCGGGATGCCGGTCAGGCCGATCTCGTAGAGCGCGCGCTGTCCCGCGGTGGACGGCTGGAACACGTAGCCGACGGCGGCCCGCTGCACCCGCCCGTAGCCGATCCCGGCGTCGCCCAGGGCCGCGTCGACGGCCTCGCGGACCATCTCGGGGTATTCCCGGCCGCCGGTCTCGATCTTCTCGAACTTCGTCATCCCCACGCCGACGACGAACACGCGGCGTCCCTGCCGCGCCGACGTCACGGCGGCGCTCACTTCCCGGGCTCGGGGTCGCGGGGCAGGCCGAGCAGGCGCTCCCCGATGATGTTGAGCTGGACGTTGGTGGTGCCGCCGGCGATCGACATGCACTGGGAGTTGAGGAACATCTGCGTCGCCGACCGGCGGTCCTGCGCGCCGAGCAGGGCACGCGGTCCGGCCCAGTCCATCGCGACCTCCCACACCTGCTGGATGTGCTCGACGCCGAGCAGCTTCGCGACCGAGGACTCGGCGCCGGGCTGGGCACCGGCCAGCGAGCGCAGCGTGGTGCGCAGCGCCATCAGCCCGCCGGTCTGCGCGTCGCACAGCACCTTCCCGAGGACGGTGGCCTGTTCGTCGTCGAGCCCGCCGGGCAGTTCGGCGGCCAGGTCGAGCAGGGCCTCGCCGCCGGAGCCGAGGGACGAGTCGTGCGAGAGAGAGACGCGTTCGTTGGCGAGGGTGGTGCGGGCGAGCTTCCAGCCGTCGCCGGGCTCGCCGACGAGGCAGTCGTCCGGGACGAAGACGTTGTCGATGAAGATCTCGTTGAACAGGGCCTCGCCGGTGATCTCGCGCAGCGGGCGGATGTCGAGGCCCTCGCTGCCGCGCATGTCGACGAGGAAGTACGACAGGCCCTTGTGCTTGGGAGCGGAGGCGTCGGTGCGGGCCAGGCAGATACCCCAGTGGGCGTCGCGGGCCATGGAGGTCCACACCTTCTGCCCCTGCAGGATCCACCCGCCGTCGACCTTGGTGGCCTTCGTGGTCAGCGACGCCAGGTCCGAGCCCGCGCCGGGCTCGGAGAACAGCTGGCACCAGACGATGTCGCCGCGCAGCGACGGCGGCACGAACCGCTCGAGCTGCTCCGGGCTGCCGTGCGCGATCAGGGTCGGCACCACCCAGTTGCCGATGATCATGTCGTGCGGCTTCAGGCTCGCCGCGCGCAGTTCCTCGGCGATCACCAGCTGGGTGACCGCGTCGGCACCCTTGCCCCACGGCGCGGGCAGATGCGGTGCGGTGTAGCCCTTCTCGGCGAGGTATGTGGTGCGGTCGGCGCCGTCGAGCGCGGCGGCGGGCGCGAGCTCGCCGCGCACCTCGTCCCGGATCCGCTCCGCCTCCGGCGGCAGGTCGATGCCGAGGACGCGGCGGGTGCCGCCGCGGGTGAGGTCGGTGACGCGCCGGCGCCACGACGCGGTGGAGCCGAGCAGGATCCGCAGCGACTGGGCGCGGCGCAGGTACAGGTGCGCGTCGTGTTCCCACGTGTAGCCGATGCCGCCGAGAATCTGGATGCAGTCCTTGGCCACGGCGAACGCGGCCTCGGGGGCTGTGGCGCCGGCGACGGCGGCCGCGAGGGACGCTTCGTCGGCGCCGGCGCCGCCGGGGGTCAGGGCGCGGGCGGCGTCCCACGCGCACACGCGGGCCTGCTCGGCGAGTGCGAGCATGCGTGCGGCGCGGTGCTTGACGCCCTGGAACTGGCCGATCGGGCGGCCGAACTGGCGGCGCACCGCGGCGTACTCGGCGGCGGTGCGCACGCACCAGTCCGCGATACCCGACGCCTCGGCCGCGAACAGGGCGGCCGCGAGATCGGTGACGCGCTGCGGGTCGATCCGCAGCACGTCGTCGGCGCCGAGCGCGAGCCGATCCACCTCGAACTGCGAATTACCGCGCACCACATCGTGACCGGGCAGATCCTCGACGTCGACCCGGTCGCGGTGCAGCAGCACCCAGGCGCGGTTGCCGGCGTCCTCGGCCGCGACGAGCAGCACGTCGGCGGTGTGGCCGCCGAGGACGAATCCGGACCGTCCGGACAGGGTGGTGCCGGCCGAGCCGCGCCCCACCCGCAACGTGCCCGGGTCGAGGGCGACGCCGGCGAGCGTGGCACCGTCCGCGAGACCGGCAAGCTCGGCGGTGCGGCCGGCCTCGCGCAGCACCGCGGCGGTCAGCACGGTCGGCAGGAACGGGCCGGGCACCATCGACCGGCCCAGTTCCTCGATGACCACCGCGAGTTCGACCAGACCGAAGCCGGCGCCGCCGACCTCCTCGGGCAGGTGCAGCCCGAGCACACCGAGTTCGGCGAGCGAGCCCCAGAACGCGGGACGGGCGTCGGTCTTGGCTTCGACGGCCTGGCGCACCACGTCGGCGGTGACGTGGCGGGCGGCCCAGCCACGCACCGCGTCGCGCAGGTCGCGGTCCTCGTCTGTCAGTCCAATGGTCATGTCGGCCTCACGAATTCGATGGTGGTGGTCAGATACGTTCGATGACGGTGGCGGTGGACAGTGCGCCGCCCGCGCACATGGTGACCAGTGCCGTCGACCGGTCGGACCGCTCGAGCTCGTGCAGTGCGGTGGTGAGGAGGCGGGCACCGGTCGACCCGACGGCGTGACCGAGGGCGATGGCGCCACCGTTGACGTTGACCTTGGACATGTCGGCGTCGAGCACCTGCGCCCACGACAGGACGACCGAGGCGAACGCCTCGTTGATCTCGACGAGATCGATGTCGTCCAGCGTCATCCCGGCCTTGCCGAGCACGTGGCGCGTGGCGTCGATCGGGCCGTCGAGGTGGTAGTACGGGTCGGACCCGACCATGCCCGAGGCGACGATCCGGGCGCGGGGCCGTAGGCCCAGCTCCCGGGCGCGCTCGGCGCTGGTGAGCAGGACCGCGGCGGCGCCGTCGCTGATCTGCGACGCGGAGCCCGCGGTGTGGATGCCGCCCTCGACGACCGGCTTCAGCGCGGCCAGGCCTTCGGCGGTGGTCTCGCGCAGGCCGCCGTCGCGGGTGACGACGGTGGTCTCGCCGGTGGGCACGCCGTCGACGAGGACGGGCGCCTCGGTGGGGACGATCTCGCGGTCGAACCGGCCCTCGGCCCAGGCGGCGGCGGCGCGGCGCTGCGACTCGAGGCCGAAGGCGTCGGTGTCGCCGCGCTTGATGCCGCGGTTGGCGGCGATACGCTCGGCGGAGGTGAACTGGTCGCCCATGTCGATGGTCCAGTCGTCCGGGTAGGGGCTGCCGGTCTCGGGGGTGAGGGCCTGGCCGAGGAAGACCCGGCTCATGGATTCGACGCCGCAGCCGATGCCGGCGGTGATCTGGCCGGAGGCGATGAGGCCGGCGACGATGTGGACGGCCTGCTGGGAGGAGCCGCACGCGCAGTCGATCGACGTGGCGGCCGTCGTGTAGGGCAGGCCGGCGTGCAGCCACGCCTGCCGGGTGATGTTGTTGGACTGTTCCCCGGCCTGGGTGACACATCCGCCGACGACCTGGCCCACCTGGTCGGCGGCGAGGCCGGCGCGCTCGAGGACGGCGCGCTGCGCGGTGCCGAGCAGGGTGGCCGGGTGCAGACCGGACAGGGCGCCCCGGCGGCGGCCGACGGGGGTACGGGCCGCGTCGACGATGACTACGTCGGTCATGAGCTGGCTCCTCGGAACATGAGTGCTGGGCAGGTGTCGATGGGACGCGCCGGTGCACGGAACCGAAACGCGTTCACTTTTGGAATGTATTCCATTTCTTACGCCACGGCAATGGTCTATTTCGGACCCGATGCAGCTCTAAGCCACGCATACGGAATAAGAATTCATTTCAGTTCTGGACGCACACCACGGTTCGAGACACGGGTGCGCGACCGGGGAGGTCAGACGGAGGGTGCCGGGCTCGCGTTCGCCGGGCTCGCGTTCGACAGGCCCGCGAGCAGCAGCTCACACGCCACCCGCAGGTCGGACTCCGCGTCGGGAACCGAGATCCGGCCGTTGAGACTGGACTGGATGATCCCGAACCACGCCTGTTCGAGGACCCGCACCAGCGTCGCGTCCCGTTCGGTGACGTACTCGAGCCCGGCCGCCCGATAGAGCACCTCGCGGAAGCGGTGGTCGATCTTCGCGACGTCGGGAATGGAGGTGGCCTTGGCGTTGCTCGTGGACTGGATCATCGCCGTCGCCAGCAACGGCCGTCGCCGCAGCGCCCGCGTCGCCCGCACGAGCGCCTCGTAGACGGCCTCCTGCGGGGTGGCGTCCGGGTTGGTGCGCTGGGCCATCCGCTCGCTCATCTGATCGATCTGATCGACCATGACCGCCACGAACAGGTGCGTCTTGGACGGGAAGTACCGGTACAGGGTGCCGATGGCGACGCCGGCCATCTTCGCGACCTCGTGCATCTGCACCCGTTCGAGTTCCTTCTCGGTCGCCAGGCTCGCCGCGGCGTCGAGGATGCGCCCGAACCGCGCGCGTTGCTCGGCGGACGTCGGCTCCGCGGCGTCCCGCGCTTCGGCAACTCTGGGCACGGGGTCCTCCTCCGTCGTCTCGTCTCTGCGGCGACGCCGCGCCGCCCAGCATCCCGCGATCCGCGCCGAGCCGCCGGAGATCTTCCACTGAGTGGGACGCGCTCGTGCTCGACGCACGAGAGGGAGGATACAGCGATCCCCGGCACCCCTCGTTCCAGCAGGTGGCGGCTCAGATCAGGTTGTCCTCCACCGGCAGGCCGAATGCGCCCCGTCCGTACATCGCGAGGGCGCGTTCGGGATCGTTGGCAACGTGCACGCTGCCCGCGTGCGCGTCACGCCACGCCCGCTCGACGGGGGTCCCCCGGCCGAGCGAGTTGCCGCCCGAGGTCTTGAACAGCAGATCGATCGCCTCGACGGCACGCTCGGTGCCCCGCACCTGGTCGCGGCGCAGCCGCAGCCGCAGCCGCGTCGGCAGCGGCTGCCCCGCCACCGCCAGCTCGTACAACTCCCGGATGTTGCGGTCCGTCTGGAGGATCGCCGCGTCGATCTCCGAGGCGGCCCGGGCGACGGCGACCTGCGCGAACTGGTCCTCGGCGAACCGGCCCCCGCCCAGGCTCAACCGCACCCGGCTCCGCATCGCGCCCAGATACTGCTCGTAGCAGCCGGCGACCGTTCCGATCACCGGCGCGGCGACGGCGGTGGTGAAGATCGCGGCGAACGGCAGCCGGAACAACGGTCCCGGGTTCACCGCGTGCCCGGGGGCCCGCAGCTGCGCCAGGTCGTAGTTGCGCACCGTGCGGTGGTGCGGCACGAACGCCTTGTCGACGGAGATCTCGTTGCTGGCGGTTCCGCGCATGCCCACGACGTCCCACACGTCCAGGATCCGGTAGTCACTGCGCGGCACCAGGACGGTCATGAAGTCCACCGGCCGGCCCTCGGCACCGACGACGAGTGCCCCGAGCAACGCCCAGGTCGCATGCTCGCACCCGGACGAGAACCGCCAGTTGCCCGACAGCCGGAATCCGCCGTCGACCGGGACGAGTTCGCCGACCGGCGCGTACGACGAGGACAGCAGCGTCGAATCATCCTGCCCCCACACATCGTCCTGGGCCTGCGGGTCGAACAGGCCCAGGTGCCAGGAGTGGACCCCGAGGATCGACGTCACCCAGCCCGTCGACCCGCAGGCCCCCGAGATCTCCCGCACCACCTCGTAGAAGCGCACGGGGTCGCACTCGAGACCGCCGTACCGGGCGGGCTGCAGCATCCGGAACACCCCCGCCGCGGCCAGGTCCTGCACGGTCTGGTCCGGCACCCGGCGCGAGTCGTCGACCGTCTGCGCGCGCTCCGCGATGGACGGCAGCAGTTCGCGCACCTTCGTCAGCACGTCGTCGGGCATCGGCGTCACTCCTTCGTGACCGGGGCGGGTACGGGCTCCCCCATCGTGCGGCGCCGTCGCCGCGGCCCGCCGGAACGTGTCCCGGACAGTGGGATCGCCGCACCCCCGGTGACCGGCCTCACCTAGCGTCGATCCCACAGGTCGCAGGCGGCTGCCGTCCCCCGGCCCACCCGCGCACAGCACCGAGGTGCTCCATCCGATACGACATTTCCTCCGAAAGGACGGACGACAGTGAGCTCCAGCAAGTCCGACGACGTCGAAGTTCGCGAGATCGTGGCCGGTGCCGCGCCCACCCGGTTCGCCCGGGGCTGGCACTGCCTGGGCCTGTCCGAATCCTTCAAGGACGGCAAGCCGCATTCGGTCCACGCCTTCGGCACCAAGCTCGTGGTCTTCGCCGACAGCAACGGCAACCTGAAGATCCTCGACGCGTACTGCCGGCACATGGGCGGCGACCTCAGCCAGGGCACGATCAAGGGCGACTCGGTGGCCTGCCCCTTCCACGACTGGCGCTGGGGCGGCAACGGCCGGTGCACGTCGATCCCCTACGCGCGGCGCGTTCCGCCGATCGCGAAGACCCGCGCGTGGCACACCCTCGACCAGGACGGAATGCTGTTCGTCTGGCACGATCCCGAGGGCAACCCGCCGCCCGCCGACGTCACCATCCCCCGCATCGAGGGCGCGACGAGCGACGAGTGGACCGACTGGGTCTGGTACACCACCGAGGTCGACACCAACTGCCGCGAGATCATCGACAACATCGTCGACATGGCGCACTTCTTCTACGTGCACTACTCGTTCCCCACGTACTTCAAGAACATCTTCGAGGGCCACGTCGCGACGCAGATCATGCACGGTCAGGCGCGGGAGGACATGCGGCCGCACGCCGACGGCCAGCCGAAGCTCGTCGGCAGCCGCTCCGAGGCGGCGTACTTCGGTCCGTCGTTCATGATCGACGACCTGCAGTACAAGTACGAGGGCTACGACATCGACTCGGTGCTGCTCAACTGCCACTACCCCGTCACCGAGAACAAGTTCGTCCTGATGTACGGGATCATCGTGAAGAAGTCGGACGCCCTCGGCGACTCGGCCGACGAGACGGCCCGCAAGTTCGGTGACTTCATCGCCCGAGGCTTCGAGCAGGACGTCGAGATCTGGAAGAACAAGACGCGCATCGAGAATCCGCTGCTGTGCGACGAGGACGGCCCCGTCTACCAGCTGCGCCGCTGGTACGAGCAGTTCTACGTGGACATTGCGGACGTCAAGCCGGAGATGACCGAGCGGTTCGAGTTCGAGATGGACACCACCCGCCCGGTGGCGGCGTGGATGAAGGAGGTCGAGGAGAACCTCGCTCGCAAGACGGCAACCGAGGAGGCGACGACCAGCGATGCAACCCCTGCAGTGCACTGAGTGCGGCGCCCGGGTTCTCGTCGCCAAGAACAGCTGGGAGCACACCTCCGTCCAGTGGAACGAGCAGGCGCGGTCCCGGTGCCCGGAGATGCGTGAGCAGGGTGGGCAGGACTCCCGGCCCGGGGCGCCGCGCCGCGGTTGCGCGAAACTCGCCGAGACGATCACGTGGGCCGCGACCGAAGGCCGCCTCACCGTCCTCGACGACACCCCGGTCCCGGGACCGATCGTCCACTAAGTCAGCCGGAAAGGAACTTTCGTGATCGACGTCAAGCAGTACGGCCCCTGGGCCGTCATCGCCGGCGGCTCCGAGGGCGTCGGTGCCGCGTTCGCCGACGAGCTGAGCAAGGCGGGGCTGAACCTGGTGCTCGTCGCCCGCAAGCCCGGCCCGCTCGAGGAGACCGCCGAGAAGGTCCGCGGCAACGGGGTCGAGGTGCGCACCCTCGCGCTCGATCTGCTCGCCGACGACGCGGTCGAGCAGCTCCGGCAGGCGACCGCCGACGTCGAGGTGGGTCTGCTCATCTTCAACGCCGGCGCCAACAGTTACGGTCACGAGTTCGTCTCCGGCGATCTCGACGGCTTCCGTGGCGTGATCACCCTCAACATCGATCGGCAGCTGGAACTTTCGCACCTGTTCGGCGCGAAGATGAAGGAGCGTGGGCGCGGCGGCATCATGCTGCTCGGCTCGCTCGCGGGCTACATGGGGTCCGAGCACCAGAGCATCTACGCGGCGTCGAAGGCGTTCAGCCGGGTCTTCGCCGAGAGCCTGTGGCTCGAACTCGCCCCGCACGGGGTGCATGTCGTCGAACTCGTCCTCGGTGTGACCCGCACCCCGGCGATGATCCGCGCCGGGCTGAACTTCGACATCCCCGGCATGCTCGTCGCCGAGCCGGAGGAGGTGGCCCGGGAGGGCCTCGAACACCTCACCGACGGACCGGTGTGGGTGGCCGGCGGCAACTACGAGGCCGCGGTCAAGCGCAGCGGGTTCCCCCGCGACAAGCTCGTCCGGGGCGCGGCCGAGGCGATGCGCAAGCTGCTGAACAGGAGCTGACCGAACGGACTTCCGGGCGTCGGTGTGAAAGCACCGAGGCGGGGGTACCTTACACACGATCGGGTCGGCCGGACTGCGCACATTCCATGACAGTCGGTCCACCGTCGACTTGCTGCGCAGGACGGCCGGCCCGATCGGTTCTCGTATCCGAACTGCCCATCCGCCGAGCACGGCGGGTGGGCAGTTCGTTTCTGTGCGGGTCGGAGCGCCGGCCGGGTCGACGGCCGCGCCGGCGGGACCTGCAAGCTCGGTGCGACGTCGGTAGGCGCGGACCGCCACTGCGTTCCGCGCAGAGCGCCGACGATCCTGTCCTGCAGGCGCACCGGGGTCATGGCGCAGCCGTAGCCGACGATCACCACGAGCCATGGCAGGTCGCGGCGGGCGCACCGCCGGGCAGCAGCCCCGACAGATTCGTCACGAGCAGCGTCTCGACGACGCCGAGCAGCACGGCGGGAACCATGCGAGCGGGTGCGGCCCTCCCGCGGTTTCGATTGCGATGCCTAGTCGAATCTAACGCCCCGGGAGAGACCACTGTGAAGTCTGACGGAGAACTCATGGACATACACAATGCCTACGATCTGACCGGCTCGTACCGTGCCGCCGCGCAGCTGTGCGGCTGCTCGCACAACACCCTCAAGAAGGCCGTCGAGGACCGGGCTGTGGGTTTGCCGCCGACAGTGCGGCGCGCCCGGTTGATCGACGACTGGCACAACGTGCTGGAGGGGTGGGTGGCCGAGTCCCCAGCAAGATCCGCGGCGACGTCTCGCGCCGGCGGTTGCAGGCGCTCGGCTATACCGGCACCGACCGTACTCCCGGGCGAGCTGGCAGAGATCAAAACCCGATGGTGACTCGGCGATACACGGGTGCACCGCCCGTGGGTGACCGAACCGGGGTGGTGGCTGCAGTACGACTTCGGGGGACGGCCCGGTCGTGGACGACCGCAAACTGGTCCTGCTCGTCGCGTAGCTGGTGTGGTGGCAGTTCCGGGTGGTGCTCGTGTTGCGGGACCGGACCGCGGACTCACCGAGGCCGCAGAGCACCGAGCGGCAATTGCGGTGGCGATCGCCGAATTGGACCGTACCGATGCGCTGTTGACCGCCGTCGACGAACGCGTCGAGGAACTGGGTTCGCTGCTGAAATCGGTGGCCGGCAAAACGGTCGCGGCGCTCGATCTGCTCGAGTCCGAACCGCTCGACCCGCAGGCACACGCCTCCCGCCTCCAGCAGGCCCTGACACTGGTCGTCGCCGTTCGCGACATCGCCGCGACCCCGGTGGTCGACGAATCCGGCGAGCTGACCGAGCACAGCGCGACCCTGACCGTGCGCCACCGACCGATGACCAAGGAGACTCCCCATGCCTGAACCCAAGAAAGTGCCCGGACCGACCGTGCATGTCGGGGAAATGCTCGATCCCGCGCGGGGGCACTGTCGGCCGTCGACGGTTTCGCCGCCTTGAACCAGATGGTCACCGCCGCGCAGGACTGCCTCCGCCTCCACGCCCTCGAAACCACCAAACGGGCCCGGCTCAAGGCCTACGCCGACACGGAAGTCGCGCGGATCAAGGCAGCCGAGTCCATCCTCAAGGACTACTTCGAGCACGCGTTCGCGGACCGGCGTGCCACCTTCGACGGCCTGTTCACCCGACTCGACCAGGCTCTCGAGCAGGAGAACGCCGACGCCGTCAACGCGGTCCTGCGCGGCATCGTCGACGTCGCCCGCACCTCCCCACTGGCCGATCTCGGGGACCTCAGCCAGATCCGGGCCGCGCTCGACGACTCGGACCAGGTGTGGGAGCTGTAATCTTGATTCAGCATTCTGGTCCAGACTCGGGGCCCTGCGCCGCCTCCGACGTCGGAGCGGATTCGACCGTCCCCGATTCGCTGTCCATGCCTCGGGGCTGGGCGTCCTTGCGCGGCAGAGAGCAGTAGGTGAAGGTACCGCCGTACAAGCCGACCGAATACCGGCGTGATCACGTGTTCGAAGATCATGGATTCTTCCGCTCAGCACGGCGGAGCGCCGGATAGGAAGCCCATGTCATGCCGGCTTGAGCCGCGTGTGTCTCCAACGAAGCCGTCTTGAATCCGA